>JALSSW010000175.1 GCA_026984035.1 Planctomycetota bacterium | reverse complement strand
CAATCGGTTTTGCCATTTTCGAAGAAAGATGGATCGTTCTTTTTTGGAGAGGGAGAACCTCGATCCAAAACGGTAAGGCTTTTGCCCTGGGAATCTTGAACTCTGAAAAGTCCCGGGATTCTTCAACCAGGAGTTTTTTTCCTGGAAGGGCGGGGACTGTGAAAGGGGAAAACGAAATTTTAAAGCCAAGAGTCCCAGATTGAAGTCCATGGATTTTGATTGTGGAGTTGCACCATTTCCAAGGAATGGAGTCAATGCAATCGAAGTCAGGATGGGTGAGGTCCTCCGGGTTATAAAGGATTTCCAATGTGACTGTTTTTGGGGCGACACTTTTTGTTTGGGCGAAAAAGGATGCCCCTGTCGGTTTTTTGGTGATTTTGTTCCGGCAAGAGATGTGCAATTCCTGGACTTCTCCCTTTTCGGTGGGAATGGTTCCCAAATCAACCGCACTTCCCTCTGGAAGTTTAAACTCTTTGGAAAGCCAGAAAAAATCTTTGAGAGCTGACCATCCGTGGGCCCGAAGGATTTTGCTCCCAGATGATAGGCCGGAGATCTCAAAATAACCCCGAGAATCCAGGTGGATCTCTTTCTTGGGAACATCCCTTTCGCGAATCTCAAACATGTTTTCAGAGTCGCCGGGGGAGTGATAAACCTTTTTATTGAGGATCTGGACTTTGACCATCTGCAAGCCGACCAACTCGGGGATGCACCCACGGATCGTTCCCGGCTTTTGGAGTTTCACCTGGAAGGTTTTTGTTTCCCCGGCCTTTAATTGGATCCGCCCAGAAAGTCCTTTGATTCCAGCATGAGGATTGTGATGAATGGCACCACGATCATCAAACTGTACTTCCTTGAACTCGAAGGAGGGGGACATGCTTGGATGGGGAAGATCAGTCAGGAGGCCAAAGCGATAGGCTCCGCTTGGAAGATCGGTAAATCGAACGATTCCCTTCTGATCGGTGATTCCCTCCAAGCGATGGAGGATCAGGCGAGTGCTCGGTGGCCAGTGAATGGGAGTCCTTGCAATGGGAAAGGATGTGGTAAGAGCCTTTAAGATCCTAAGATTCGGCCGGATTTCAAGTCGTAGTTTAGGAGCGGCGGGGGGAGGGGGTAATCCCAGGTCGGCCCATTGCTTCTCCCAGCGTTCTTCTGTGGCCTTGTTGGTTTTTAGGTTTTTAGAATCGAGGGAACTCAGAACTCGAAGAAGCTCTTTTTTTTCCCTATTGTTGGGCATCTGATTCAGGTGTCGTTTCAGATCTTGGAGAGATTTTTTCAGATCCTTCAATCTGGATGCAAAAGACTCCTTCTCCAAGACGGATCGGATGTAATTGGGATCTGTCTCGATTTGCCAATGGGAGAGCCACGAAGGTATTTGATCCGGACTAAGGCCCTTCACAGCGGGGATGAGCCGAATCCGAATTCCCGGAACCGCTTGCATTGAGGAATCTTGGACTTTGATGATCAAGTTTGAGGTTCTCGACAGCGCAATGACTTTTGTTTTGCCCTGGAGCAGTTGAAGGGTTTCAACTCTTGGGAAATAGCCCTTTGCTTCGACAGCGAGGATGGCCTCTCCGGACTGATTGATAGCTGCAAATCCCTTTGGTCCAGTTTGGAACCTGAAAAGGTTCTTTCGACTTGTCCGGGACCCCATCCCCTTTACCTTGATCCTTCGGTTCTTGGCCTTTGCAATCTGGATCTTGGCTTTAGAGATGGGTTTGTTTGTTTTTTTGTCCACAACTTGGATGTAGAACGCAAGGTTCCTTTTCTCGCTTCTCTCTCTCTTCCTGTACCCCAGGCCTTTTCTCTCGGGCTGTTTTTTTTCACTTCGGCTCTTTTCTAACAGCGCAAGTTTTGAGCCCAGCCCTCTGAGGTGAGAACGTTTTTTTGCGAATCCTGGGGGGAAAGACAAATGAGAGAAAAAAATGATCCCCAGGCAAAAGAGCACGAGTAGGATGCTTGGGACGAAAAAGAACCTGCGACCCCTTTGGAAAAAGGTTTTTTTGGGAGGAGTTTGCATGGTTCTTTGCTATTTCTTTGGACAAGAATTGATCAGAAGAAACTTCGAATGGCAAAACCCAACTAACCCCGCCGCGGAGGCTCCAATATCAAAAAGCGTGAATCCATTTGCATAGACCTTGATGTAACCACGACAACGATGTTCTAGGAAAAAGAACCGGGCACATTTGTCCACAAATATGGTCTTCTGGCTCATGTCAGGATATACCCCTGTACTGTGCCCGATTCGGATGGGGATGTCGAACTCGATGCCTTCAAGCCCGTTTTGAAATCGCCAAGCACTTCTGAATCCGTGCTTGCGATGGATGTCGTAAGTTTTGCAATAAGGGGGTTGGGTAAGACATTGGAGGTAACTTCTGCAAAACCTAAGGCCGCTGCTGTAGCATCTGGATCCATCAAGATTGCCTTGCCTTGGATTTTGACTTTTGTGTCCAATTCGACCTCTCCAGATCCTTTGCCCACATATTTGTATATCCATGTTTCCAGGCCCTCTGCCACAGAAATGGATAAAACGTCATCTCCCGGGGAAACATCCCAAGCAAATCCCCGTCCCCTGACTTGGCTTCCGTCCGAGATCACATAGCTTTTTGCCACTCCACCCTTCAGAAACGCATATTTTTTTTGGAAAGAGGTCTTCGGCGTAACTGTGTGCTTTACAAAGACCCAGTGACCATGGGGTTTCTTTTTTTTCGTTTGGGCAAATACTGGAACCCAGGTGAGAAGCCCGAATATAAAGACCATGAGGAGTCTTTGTGGCATGCTTGTCCAAAAAGGAATGGAGCCTTTAGGCGATTTTTTCATTTTTTTCTCCTGTTGTGATTTGATGCCTTGATTTGCGAAAGGAACTTCGGCGCGTTCTCGCCCCCTGCGGAGGAATCATGGGCTGAGCGTTTCCTTGCTTACCAATGGGATTAAGGGGAGGGGGGTACAAAAAAAGGGGAGACGTGGCAATCTTTCCCGAATTAGGGCTTTCTTGTTTCCAACCCTACCCTGCCTCCCTTAGCTCCGCGAAGAGGCGGTCCCGGGAACGCTGCCGGACTCGGTCTATGCGGGGACCGGGGGGACGGAGCCAGGAGCTGCTGGAGTCGATCTTGGCAAACTGAAGAGAAGCTCCCCTCTCACGAACAAGGAAGTTCCGTAGGCCGAAATCCGGATCCCTGAGGCCACTGTCATGAAGGGCATCTACAAAGGCAGCAAGTGCCCGAAGGCCTTTGGGTCCATGGGCTTCGAGAAGCTCTTGGCCTTGGGCCGAAGCAAGATCCGGGCCCCCGAAGTCAAGGCTGAGGAGCCGGGCTTCGAGGAGGAGGCCGAAGCGTCTTCGCTCTTCCCACCAGAGTCCCAGGTCGGGTTGGACCCCATAAGCCGCCAAGTGTTTCAAGGCTCGCCACTCCCGCGCAACCCTGGAGGGAGCAAAGAGCGTGTTCCTGAAGACCCCACGGAATGGGCCTTTGGGAGGGGGGTAGAGGTAGGTTTTGAGATAAAGGGCTCGCCTTCCCCCTACGATCCGCTCCACACGGGAGGTCCCCGATTGACGAATCATTTGGATCTTCCCTCCAAGGGGGATTGATAATCTCTTATGTTCCATTAACTTATAGCCGTGGTGACGGGGAGGACGCTCCCTGCGGAAAGACCCAATCTGGTCCATCGGACCTCATCCTTGAAGGTCCTTTTGGGAGAAGCCAATGGAAACTATTACGAAAAAAGACCTCGTCAACTATATCTCCGAAGTCCTTGCCAGGGAGGGCGGTGGCCTCCTTGGGGAAGAAAACCGGGCCAGCCGTGTTCGAGTGACCAAGGTTTTGGTCAAGGACGTTGTTCAATCCTTTCTTGATAAGATTACGGAAGAGCTTGCCAAGGGCAACCGCTTGGAGTTTCGGGAGTTCGGTGTGTTCGAGGTCAAAGAGCGAGCGGCGCGCCAAGCCCAAAACCCAAGGACTTTGGAAAAGGTGCAGGTGCCTCCTAAGCGCGTCGTCAAGTTTAAGGTGGGCCGAAAGATGCGTGAGATGGTGGAAAAAGGCCTTCCCAGCGGAACGGGGACCGGAGCTCTGGGGAGTTCTCGGAGCCTGGGCGCAAACAACCCGGGAGAGGGTGGTTCCTTGGGCGCGGCTGGCCTATAGGCTCCCCGTCAAATGCTCGGAAATACTTCCGGGTTGGTCCTCCAAAACCCCATGAGGGGCACCGGGCCTTATGCCTTGAGTCAAGCAGCTCATCCCTTTGGCGGTTGAAGGAGAAAGGAGGAGTTGAAATGACCAGTGTTCGCCCTGCCTATCAAGCAGGAAGGTTTTATCCCGCCGATCCCGACGCATGCCGGGCCTTTGTTTCCCAGGATCTCGGTCCTTTACCCACCCTCGGCGGCCCATCCTTTGGGGGCGTGGTCCCCCATGCCGGCTGGGTTTTTTCCGGAGCCGTCGCGTTGCGTCTTTTTCGAGTCCTTGCTGAGCAGGGCCCAGTGGATCGCATTGTAATCTTGGGTGCTGTTCATGTCCCGGGCGTTCAGGGCCCTGCCCTAGGAGACTGGGATGCCTGGCATACCCCCATCGGAGATGTCCCTGTGGATCGAAGTTTTGAAGAAAGCTTGGTCCAAGAAGGTGCCGCCCAGATCCAGCCTAAGGCCCACCAGGGAGAGCATAGCATCGAGGTGCAGCTGCCTCTCCTGGCTCAGGTCTTCGAGGGCCTGCGTATTGTCCCAGTTGCGGTGCCACCCGCAGCGGACGCCATTCCCTTTGGCGCAAAGCTTGGGGGGCTCCTCAAAACGGATGGAAGCAAAAGTCTTGTGATTGCTTCTTCCGATCTCACCCATTACGGTCCCGATTTTTATGGCTTTGCTCCTGCGGGAGCGGGGGAGGAGGCCTTGGAGTGGGCCGAGCGCAATGATGACCGTTTTTTGGAAGATCTCACCCGGCTCGATGCAAAGGGACTACTAGGTGAAGCCTTGCGTTCTCAAAGTGCCTGTGGTCCGGGGGCGGTTGCTGCAGCGACCATAGCAGTAAAACAACTGGGGGCTAAGGCGGCCCGGATCCTGGAACACACAAACTCTTATCTGGTGGAGTCCTCCGCAGGAGGTTTTGGAAGGCCGCTTGGCCCGGCTCGCAACTTTGTCGGCTATGCCAGTGCCGTCTTTGTGTAGGGATTCTTTGTGGAAGAAGATGACCCCGAAGAGGACCCAAAAAGAGGACCTTATTGTCTGGATCGCCAACGCTCCAAGATCTCCAGGGCGGCCAGAGAATCCGCAAGCTTCTTACGTTGCGCAGCCTTGAGGCCGGCCGCTTTCAGCTTCTCGTGTGCGATGTCCGTCGTCATCGCTTCGTCGATGGTCTCAACGGGGAGTGGGGCGAAACGCTTTTTCAAGACCTCTACCAATTCTTGCACCTTACGGGCTTGAGCTCCCATCCCTCCTTCGGCGTTCAGGGGGATCCCTACTACCAAGACTTCGGCTTGGCGTTCTTCGAGGAGTGGCGCGAGCAAGTCGGGCAGCTCCCCGAAGCCTCTATGTTCCAGCTTGGGAAGGGGGAAGGCGATGTTGCCGAAGAAGTCGGTTGCCGCCAACCCGGTGCGGGCTTCACCTGGATCGATAGCCAGGATGCGAGGCCGGCTCAAAGCATCTCCCCCGAACCGCGTTGCTCCAGCTCTTCCACGATCTTTTTGATCTCTTGGCTGCGCCCTCTTGGAAGGATGAGGACATTGTTTCCCTTTCGCACTACGATCAAATCCCTTACGCCTAAAAGCGCGAGGGTGCCTTCTCCTTCATGGATGCAAAGGTTGTTCTCGGCGTCGATCAGGACAGTTTCTCCGCCTCCAACGGAGAGCAGGGAATTGTTTTGGACATCCTTCTCCAGGTCTTCGCCGAGGGTGTCAAAGGTCCCGAGGTCTTTCCATGAAAACTCCCCACGGAGCACGCCAAGCTGATCGTTTTCTTCGAGCAGGGCATAGTCGATGGAGGTTTTTTTGAGGGCCAAAAAGGCTTCATCGATCTTTTGGGTCCGACCCGATTCCAAGGCCTTTGCCAGGAGATGAATCCCACGGAGAAAGCTAGGATTACGTTTTTGAAGGGCCTCAAAAAAAGCGCGCAAAGTTCCAATCAAGATCCCCGCATTCCAGAGGTATCGACCCTCTTCGAGCAATTTTCTGGCGGTTTCGGGGGAAGGTTTCTCCACAAAGCCTCCCACTCGGTGCCCCCCTCCGGGGAGTGCCTCTTCCTCTCGGATGTATCCGAATCCTGTGGCGGGGCTTGTCGGTGGGATGCCGAGGAGCCAAAGCTTTCCATCTTCCGATGCCAGCTGGAAGGCTTGGAGAAGGGTTTTGTGGAATTGGGTCGCAGGTGCAATGACCTGGTCAGAAGGGAGAAAGGCGAGCCGTTCGTCTTCAGCTGCTCCTTCTTGCAGGAGGCTTGCCAATACCAGCCCAAGTACAGGCGCGGTATCCCGAGCTGCCGGTTCTCGAAGGAAGCCTTCGCTCGGGAAGCTGGGGATGGCTTTTTCCACGACCGGGCGGAGGGTTTCGGAAACCGGAAGCAAAAAACGTTTACGAGCGAGAGGGAGGCTCTGCAGGCGCTCGAAGCTTTCGAGGAGGAGGCTCTTGCCACCAGGTCGAAGTGCCAGGACCTGTTTGGGGCGTTGCCGGCGTCCCAGGGGCCAAAAGCGTGTCCCCGATCCCCCCGCCAGGAGAACCAGGTGGGTTTGGGCTGCAGGGGCACTCATTCGTTTCTCTCCAGGAAGCTGGGGTAGGGAGCTAACCTTCCCGGGAGGGGACCCAGGGTGCGGCGCTTGGGGGGGCCCTCCAAAAAGAGCCGAGCTTTCGTTTTGGTGTCACCCAGGTATCCATATATTTCATAGCTCACGAGGGTTGTCGCCAGTAAGCGATAGATTTCGGGCAGGATGAACAGCCCCTTTGCCTGGGGAAAGAGATCGGGGAACTCTACGTTAAGGCTCAAATAGCCATCATACCCAAGTTTTCCCTTTCCCTCGATTTTGAAGATAGGGGACTTGAGCATCATACGTTTTATTTGGAGAACCTTGTCCTTGCCTTCGATGTCGAGAAGGGCTGCGTTGAATTCCTGTCGTTTACTGGGCTTGAGTTGCCCATAAATGCTCCGGAAAACCGGAACGTCCCCAAGGTTTCCATCGTTGATGCCCAAGTTCGCTTTGATTTCCAATGTGCTCAAATCGCTGGTCAAAACCCTGATGTCCATACGCCCTTGGAGCCTTCCTGAATAGGGCCTTTGCGTTTTTAAACCTGCGAGGATGGGGCGGAGGCTTACATCCTCAAGGGTCAGACTCACAGCAAGAGGACCGTCCTCGCTAAACCCATAAGAAAGGAAGGGGCGCTGTTTTTCCCCCTTCTTGAGTTTGGGGATGGGACCTCGGATCCAACCCCGGTGGAAGCGCGTTTTTCCACTTGGGATTTCGAAGCTGTCCTGAGTCAAACGGAACGAGGCTTCAGCGTTTTCAAACCTCTGGCCCATTGCGCTAAAACCCATGTTCCGGATTTCACCCCTGAAGTCGGCCTCTTTAGGAGTGAGGAGACCCTTGGTCATCATCAAACGACCGGTGATGTTGGAGATCTCGATGCCAGCTTGGAATCGAAGGTCCTGTGCGAAGAGGAGCCCTTCTTGGATGTTCGCGGTCAAACCCAAGCCTGAAACTCCTTCGGGTGGATGGTCCGGGATTTCAAGATCCATCTTGAGGTTGTTGATGCTGGCGCGACCCCGGGGACGGCGAGCGAGGAAGGCCTTTTTGACTTCGCCGTCTAACAGGCGTGCAAGCCGACTATCGACGGGATAGGAATCGGCGCTGAGCTCAAGATGGATCTTTGTCTTCTTTCCATCGTTGGAGATCTCCGCTTTGTGGCAAAAGACTTGGGTCTCTCCAATGTAGCCCACGGCGTTATCGATATGGACCACCCGGTTTTTGTCAATACGGGCCGTTCCGGAAACCCGATCCAATTGATCCGGGAGAATCGAACAAGTGGACACAAGGCCCCTTAGGTCCACTTCCAATTCCTGTTCGAACTCTGCTTCTCCTTTGATCCTTCGAATGTGGTGAACTAAGTCGACCGAGCCCTTGGGTTCGGAGAGATCCCAAATGGCTTTGCTCAGGAGCTTGGTCTCATCCAAAACTTCCGCAAGGTTTTTATTGAGCTCGAGCCCTTTGGCAACGATGCGGATATCGGTGTCCAAGCCATCCT
>JALSSW010000174.1 GCA_026984035.1 Planctomycetota bacterium | reverse complement strand
TTCCTCGAATATGCCTTCCTCCCCCTTTTGCGATCCATGGGTGTCCCCATGGACTGCGCTCTCCGTAAGCCGGGTTTTTTCCCGGCTGGAGGCGGCCAGATTGAGGTTTGGATCAAGCCGACAAGCGGCTTGCGCCCCTTGGATCTCTGCCGGCGCGGCCCTCTCCAACAAATCTTTGTCCGCATTCTTTCCGCACACCTCCCCGAAAATGTGGCCCGGCGCGAAGCCAAGGTTCTCCAAAAGCGCCTCAACCTCCCCTCGAGCGCCATCGAGATCCTGGACTTCCCAGATTCCCCTGGTCCCGGCAACATCATCGAGGTCCATGTGCACTCCGAGCAGATCCAGGAAGTGTTTTGTTCCGTCGGGAACAAATCCCTCCGAGCCGAAGCCGTTGCCTCTCGGGCTGCGGCCCAGGTCCGCAACTACCTTGCGAGCCAGGCTCCCGTAGGCCCTCATCTTGCCGATCAGCTTCTCATTCCCCTCGCTCTCGCCGGAAAGGGGCGTTTTTGCACAATGCCCCCCAGCTCCCATTTCCGGACCAACATGGAAATCATCAAGCTTTTCACCGGCGTAGAGTTTGTCCCAAGAGAGATCCAACCCGGGATGTGGGAAATATCCATCAAACAATCAGGAAGGTCTCCTTTCAGAGCACTCCCTCCGTCAAGCTCGCAGGGACCTTGACCTTGCCCAAGGGCAAAGGCCCCTTCCCCGCCGTCATCCTTGTGACTGGTTCCGGGCCCCAAGATCGGGACGAAAGCTTGATGGGGCATCGGCCCTTTTTGGTCCTCGCCGATGCCTTGACACGTCGTGGCATCGCAGTTCTTCGTTACGATGACCGAGGTGTCGGAAAATCCACAGGATCCTTCTCGGGGGCAACGACCTTTGATTTCGCAGAGGACGCATTGGCTGGGCTCAGGTTTTTGCAAAAGCAGAAAGACATCGATCCAAAAAAGATCGGGATCTGCGGGCATTCCGAAGGCGGATTGATCGCTCCCATCTGTGCTGTGAAATCCAAGGAAGTAGCCTTTGTTGTGTTGCTCGCGGGCCCCGCCGTTTCGGGGGCTGAGATCTTGAAATGGCAAGCCCCTCGCCTGCTCAAAGCGCGGGGGTTTCCCCAGCCATTGATCGATGAAGCTCTGAGCTTCAACGAAAAGGTTTTTTCCTGTATCCAGGAAGGCAAAGCCTTGGAGGAGACCCGGAGGAAACTCCGAAGCGTTTTGGAGGAAGCCTGGAAGGCGCGGCCCCAAGGCAAGAAAGAAAGCTTTGTGAAAGCTCAGCTCAAGAGATTCCTGTCCCCCTGGTTTCGGACATTCCTGCGCTTTGATCCTAAATCCACGATCAGCAAGCTTTCCTGTCCGGTTCTAGTTTTGAATGGGGAGAAAGATCTGCAGGTGGTTCCGGAACAAAACCTCCCCGTGTTTCGCAAGCTGCTTGCCGGGCATCCCGACGCTAGCATGGTCGAGTTCAAAGGTTTGAACCACCTGTTTCAAACCTGCAAGACGGGTGCTCCTTCCGAATATGGACAGATCGAAGAGACCATGGCGCCCAAGGTCTTAAAACGAGTAGGTGACTGGTTGGTCAAGCGCTTTGTGAAACCGTCGCCAAAAAGGGGGGACTCCAAAGAAAGCGGCAAGTGAACGGGCTTCTGTTGTGAGGGCCCCAGATACTCAAGCAAGCCCCGGAGCTGAGTCTCAGGTTCAGCGGCAATACCGCATCCCTTTGGACAAAAGCGAAAACTGGCGGAGGGAGGGGGATTCGAACCCCCGTTGCCTTGCGACAAACCGGATTTCAAATCCGGCGCATTCGGCCACTCTGCCATCCCTCCAAGGGCGCAATGCATAGCTGAGTTTAGGGGGCCTTGCAACAGCGCAGTTGCCTCGTTACAGTCTCGGCCCCCTGGATGGAGGTCATCCAGGACTCATCAAGACCGGTGGAGGGATGGGCCCTTGGAAGCCGGGGCAACCACCAAGGCAAACGGATGGCCTTGGAGAGGTGCCAAATCCCACGGAGAGCACTCCTTTGAGCTGTGCTTCGAGAGATGAGGTCGATCCTAAGACGCGGTCAGAATCGCGTTTGCTCGGCCCGCCCCTCTCGGGCGTTTAGAGGGCCGCTGTCATCCTCTTGCTCTCCAATGAATGCATCCGAGAGTGAGAAGAAGATGACCGATCCAAAAAACGAGGGGCTGGAGGCTTTTTGCTGCTCCGGTTCTTCTCCCACGATTTCTGTCCTTGGCTTGGGCCCAGTGGGCCGGGCCTTTGTCCGTTTGCCGGAATTGAGTGATTGCTGCCTTAGCAGCGTCAGCGATCGCTCGGGCACACTTTGTCACCGCAAGGGCCTCGATGGGCCGCGCATTGCGGCATTCAAGGAAGGCGGTAAAAACCTTGCCGCGCAAGGGGGCGGGGGGCCTCGCGATCTGGACCTGGCGCTCTCCCTTGTGGGAGCACAATACGTAGTGGACTGCACCGACACGCAGCTGGATGCCTGCAGCGAGAGTCTTGCCCGTAGCCTTGCTATCTTGGACCGGGGCCAATGCCTGGTTTCCGCAGAGAAGTCCGCACTCTTGGCCGACCCCGATGCCTTTCTCGCCGCCGATCGCCTGTCACGTTTTGGGTTCAACGCAGTGCTCGGTGGAACCGGACTCGAGCTCAAACGCGAGCTTCGCGAGATCCAGCAGGAATGCATAGAAATCGTGGCCGTGCCCAACGCTTGCACGGGCAGTCTCATCCAAAGCATCGAAGAAGGCCTGGATCGCCCGGAGGCCTTTGCAAGGGCGCGCGGACGGGGGCTCCTCGAGGCAGATCCCGAGCAGGACATAGACGGGCGCGATGCAGCGATCAAGATCACGATGGTAGCCAGGCTGGTCTTTGGCCTTCAAGTGGATTGGCGGGAGGTGGAGCGGCCGCACTTCGATGACTTGGATTTGGATCTCATCCGTTGGCGCCGCAAAGAGGGCAGAACGACGGCCCTGGTCTGTCGCGCCGATCGGGAGGGTGTGCGCCTTGCCTATGAGGAGCTTGAACTCGGATCCACCCTCGCGATTCCGTGGAGGCGGGTGCTCTATGGCTACCAGGATCGAAATGGCTCAAGGCGGATCATGATCGGCAAGGGGGTCGGAGCCGAAGGGACCGCCAGGGCCTTGTATGAAGATCTCCTAGATCTTCGCCAAGGGCGCGAAGAGCGCCAAGGGAGGTCGCGCGCATGAGCCTCCTCCTCACGGCAAGCAAGGAGTTGTTCGTTTCCCCTGAACCCTTCGCACTCGAATCGGGCGAGGTCCTTTCGGGGCTGGAGATCGTCTACGAGATTCACGGGCCGGAGGCTGCGCCTCTCGTCGCGGTGCTGGGTGGAATCTCGGCGGGAGCCAATCCAGCTACGCATCCCGATGATCCCCGCTCGGGTTGGTGGAAGGAGCTGGTGGGGCCGGGTTTGGCCCTCGACAGTCGGCGTTTCCGGATCCTGGGTCTTGAGTTCTTCGGTGGTCCCTCCTGTCCTCTTCGCAAGGCTGGTGGCTGGCAGCCCGAGCGCATCACTCCGCGGGACCAAGCCCGCATCTTGGCGCGCCTCCTGCGCGGAATCGAGATCGGCCCCCTCGATGCCTTTGTGGGTGCTTCCTATGGCGGCATGGTTGGCTTGGCTTTCGCCGAGGAGGAAGCCGGTCTCGTCTCGCGGCTTTGCGTGATTGCGGCAGCCCATCGGCCTGATGCCTGGGCGCAGGGACTGCGCTCGCAGCAGCGGCGCATTCTGAGGTTGGGCCGGGAGAGCGGGGGAAAGGGGACAGCCCTGGCCCGCGAATGCCTTGCCATCGCGCGCGCCTTGGCCCTGCTGTCTTACCGGGGCCGGGATGAATTCGAAGAGCGCTTTGCGACTCGGGCGAAGGCCTTTCAGCCCACCCCCAAGTTCGAGTGTGAAACCTATCTCGAGGCCCGCGGGAAGCAGTTCGCCGAAACCTTCGATGCGCGAGCCTACATGACCCTGTCCCAGGCCATCGATCTCCAGGACGTGGATCCTGCAAGCGTCTCTGTGCCGACCTTCTTGATCTCTTTCGACAGCGATTTGATCGTCCCGGTTTCCTTGATGAGCGAGTTGCATCATCAGTTGGCAAGGCCCATGGGACATCGTTGCCTGATCTCGCGCTATGGGCATGACGCGTTTCTCAAAGAAACCGAGCAGTTAGCGCCACTGATCCGGACCTTCCTTGAAGGAGGTGAGGAATGAGCTTTGGCATGAACCCCTTCCTGCGTAAACGGACGGCCACCGTCCGTGCCGGACTCGAGTCCGACGAGCAACATGGCGCGGTGATTCCCCCCATACACCTTTCTTCCAACTTCAGCTTCGCGGGGTTTGATCAGAAGCGCCCTTATGACTACACGCGCTCAGGCAACCCGACACGGGACCTTCTTGTCCAAGCTCTCGCGGAGCTTGAAGGAGCCAAAGGGGGTGTTGTCACCAGTAGTGGCATGTCCGCCGCCAGCCTGGTGCTTCATTCCTTGGATCAGGGCGCGCGCGTCCTGGCGCCGCATGATTGCTATGGAGGGACCTTTCGCCTCCTCTGTGCCCTTCAGGCAAAAGGTGCCATCCATCTTGACCTCGTCGATCAAAGAGATCGTTCCAGCCTGGAAGCGGCCCTCGAAAAAGATCCGAGTCTTATCTGGGTGGAAACGCCGAGTAACCCCTTGCTCCGGCTTACCGACATCCAGGCTGTGGCCGAAGCAAGAAGCGAGCTTGCTCCCCGGGCCAAGATCCTGGTGGACAACACCTTTCTCAGTCCGGCCTTGCAGCAGCCCCTTTCCTTGGGCGCGGATCTCGTTCTCCATTCCACCACCAAGTATCTCAACGGGCACAGCGATGTCGTGGGAGGTTGTGTTCTGTCCAAGACCCTCGAGGATGCAGAGGAGTTGCAATGGTGGGCCAACTGCTTGGGGCTGACCGGGGCCCCCTTCGATGCTTGGCTCACCCTGCGCGGTTTGCGTAGCTTGCATGCCCGCCTTCGTTGCCACGAAGAGAATGCCCATTTCCTGGCTCGGCACCTGGAGATGCACCCACTTGTGGCCAAGGTCCATTATCCAGGACTTGCATCGCACCCCGAGCACAAGCTGGCCCTTCGTCAACAGCAGGGATTCGGCGGAATGCTGTCCTTCGAGCTGGATGGGGACCCATCCCAACTTTCGACCTTCCTCTCATCCCTTCAGCACTTTTCCCTCGCCGAGTCCTTGGGGGGCGTCGAAAGCCTCATCGCGCATCCGGCCACAATGACCCACGCCGCCATGGATGAAAAGGCGCGCGAGAGGGCCGGAATCTCACCGACTCTCCTTCGTCTTTCCGTCGGGATTGAGTCTAGTGAGGACCTCCTGGCTGATCTCGACAGGGCTTTGACAAAGATCATGCAGGGGGCATTGGAAGGAAATTCCGAAGGGGCTTCGGCCTGGCTGCTCCCCAAAAAAACATCCGATGGATTCCCTTGAGAGGCATTCCCACAAAGCGGGCTAGTGTGCGTCCAGCACATGCTCAAGAGCAAAGATGGGGGCCTTCTTTTGGATGGCGAGGGCGATGGCGTCCGAGGGGCGGGCGTCCACCACTTGGATCCCGCCATCCGGAAGAACAAGGTGCAAGCATGCGTGGTAGGTGTGATTGCGCAGGTCTGTAATGACAATTTGTCCCAGTTTCACCCCAAGGCTTTCCAAGATGGCCCCCATCAAGTCATGTGTCATGGGCCTCGGCACAGTGGAACCCGTCAACTTCCGTTCGATCTCAAAAGCCTCAAAAGGCCCGATCGCAATGGGGATTTTGCGATCACCATCCACCTCCTTGAGGACGATCCGGTGATGGAAGGATCCTTCCTTGATCTCGACTTGGAAGAGTTCGACGGGGATTTCGGCTTGCATGCATGCTTTATAGTCCCAAGGAGTGGCTTGCAAAGGGCCTAGTTCTGTTATGTTCCTTGCCGATTTTTCAAAGACGCAGGACCTGAGAGAAGAACAAGATGAAGGAAGGAGCCAATCCCGTATTGACATGGAACGATCGCGGGGGAGAAGTGGAGACGATCCATCGGGGTCGTTTTGTCGTGATCGAAGAGGGCAAGCGGGTTGAAAGTTTGGGAGCCGTCGATGAGTGGACCTTCCCTCGAAGCAATTGGAAGATGCTCCAACTCCTTCCCCTCTTTTCTTCTCCGGAGTTCCAAAGCCTTCCTCTTGAACCCAAAGAAAAGGCCATCCTGGTGGCCAGCCATGGCGGGGACGAAACCCATGTTCAAGCGGTCGCATCCGTCCTGAAGAAAACAGGATTGTCCTTCGAAAACCTCCAATGCGGGATCCATCCTCCCCTGGATCGCAAAGCGGCCGATCGCCTCGTCGCCCGTTCCGAGGAGCCTGGTCGTCGTCACCATAATTGCTCCGGAAAACACACCGGCTTTCTCATTCGCGCCCAGCAACTCGGTGCCCCCCTCGAAAGTTACCTCGATCCTGAGCATCCGGTCCAAGTAGAGGTCCGCAACTGCATCGCCGCCATCCTCGGGCGGCCTGCCTCCTCCTTGATTCCCGCCATCGATGGCTGCGGCGCTCCTGCCTACCGAGCCTCTGTTGCCGAAATGGCAGAAGCCTTTTGCAAACTTGCAAATCCCTCCTTCCTTCCCGAAGCCTATCGAGAAGGCGCCCGCCTCATGTTCGAAGCCGTGAACAAAGAGCCCCATTACATCGCCGGAGAAGGTTTCTTCGACACCTGCATCCTTTCTGCCCAGCCTGGGCGCTTCCTCTGCAAAATCGGCGCAGACGGCTTCTTCGCCCTCGGCGTCCGCAAAGACCAAAGCCACCCCGCCCTCGGCCTTGCCATCAAAATCGATGACGGTGCAAAACGCGGCTTCGAAACCTTCATCGCAAGCTATCTCAAAAAGCGTGGACTCGTCCAAGGAGACGAACCCTCCCTCGCCTCCCTTCTTGACCCCAAGATCTACAACTCCCAAGGAAAACCCGTCGGAATACGCCACACCTATTTCGAAAAATAGCAAAGCCTCCCACTTGCAATAAGCACATCCCCTAAGCATGGTTGAGGGATGTTGCTTCCCTTGCTCATCGTGCTGCCCCTCTTGCTTCCTCAAGTCCCCGCCCAAACCCCTCCCCAGGACCTTGGCCCTATTTCCTTGGGGAAGTTTGCGGTAGCCCAGTTTGCTCTCCCCTCCCAAGCCCTTGATCTCACTCGTGTCGAAGCCTCTTGTGCTTGCCAAAAGATCGAACTTCTTCTGCCGGGCAAAAAAGCGAGGATCCTCCCTCATCGCGGGGTTTTGCAGATCACTCTTCCTTTTGGGCACCAGGGGCGTTTGCGGGTGTTTGTGCCGGTGACTCAAGAAGGGAAAAAGCGCGAGTCTCTCAGGCTTTGGTGCAAAGGGCAAAGGGCGCCCTTCAGTTTTCCTTTTCAGTTTGAAGGGGTCTCCCCCTTTTCGCTGAGCCAGAAGCGGGTGGCTTTTGGAGAGGTCCTTTTGGGGAAACAAGCAGCCGTCATCCGCGTCCGGGTGAAACGCAGAGATGGCCAAGCTTTTTCTCTCCTTCCCCCTAGGAATCTCCCGAAGGGCTTTGCGGTTCAGGTTATGCCGCTTGGAGCCCGATTCGATAAAGACAAACGGCCTCAAGGCCCTGGTCTCAAAGCCAGGACATCATCATTATCTTCTTCTGCTGCTCTCCTCAGCATCTCCTTGAATACGACCGACCTTCCTCCCGGACCCGCTGGGGGAAACCTTGAGTTTAAGAGTGTGGGCGGGGAGACCTTTCATCTTTGGCTCTCTGCAAAGGTGAAAGATCCTGTCACCCTCCTTCCCTTGGGGCCTCTCGTTTTTGGTCTTGTTCCTCGAGGAAGGAGGGAAATTGCAAAACGTCTTGTCCTGGATCCTGGGGGCTGGCTCCGCAAGGTTCGTCTTGTGGGGCTCCCAAAAAAAGCCTTTGTAGTCCGTTGGAAAAAGCTTGGAAACAAAAGAGTTCTGATAGAGGTCCTTCTCAGCCCCAAGCGCCAAGCTGGGAGTTTTCGGGGGAAGCTTGTCCTGTTAGGAGAGGACGGGAGCCGGCGGGAAAGAGTGGTTGTAGGAAAGGTTCTTAATTAAAAAAACAAAACTTTGTTAATAAGCCTTGATTTGATTGTTTCACTATGAGAGACTCCATCCGTTAAGGCCCTGCTAAGGAGACTTCCTATGTTGAAAGCGACCCGCTTCCTTCCTTCCTTCTAAGCTT
>JALSSW010000173.1 GCA_026984035.1 Planctomycetota bacterium | reverse complement strand
CTCCCACGACTCCTTCTCCATCCAAGATTTCTTTGAATGTCACTTGCTTCCTATTGTATGGACCATCCGGGCCAACTGTGTTGGCATTGGCGATATTGGAGGCAATGATATCCAGCCGAGTTCGCTCAGCTGCCATTCCCGAAATGGAGACATCAAATCCACTAAAGAGTCCATCAGTCATTGTTGTTTCCTCCTTCAACGAGCCCTAATCGCTTCAATAAGGGTTTTATAAGTTCCACCTGCCGCTTTGGTGAAAATCTCATGGAGCAGTTTGACCTTCTCCATTTTCATGAGTTCATTCATGACATTGACGTCATTGCCATTGGCTTTCACCCTCGTCTTCCCCTCACGCACCATCGAATACCTGGCACCGGCCAGATTTTCCCCATCACCCATCACCTCACTGAGGACCGCTTCAAACTGAACATCCTTAGTCCGATAGCCAGGTGTATTTTGGTTTGCAATATTGTTGGAGATAGCCCTCTGCTTGAGCTCTAATCCCGCCAGGGCTTTCTCATAGAAGAGAGTGATTCGATCCAGGTTCATCCTTTCAATCCTTTGCCTTTGAAGTGCCCATATGACTGGACTTTAGTTATCGGCAAAAGTTGTCGGAATTCTTTACGAAAGGACCCGATCCAGCGGTGTTTTTAAACGATTGTAAAGAGTCCGTGTGGTCACGCCGAGAATCTTTGCCGCTTTCGTACGGTTTCCGCCACAAACCTTGAGGGTTTCCCTGATCAAAGAATCCTCGACCTCTTTTATTGTTCTCCCTACCAATGCCTGGATTTCATCAAGGGAGGGTTTCTTGGCTCCGATGCGAGGAATTTCCACAGCCGAGGAAGTGCATCCCAACCAGGGAGCGACGAGTTCCCCAGAGATCACTCCATCTTGGCTGAGAACTACCGCTCTTTGTACTAAGTTCCGAACTTCTCTAACATTGCCAGGCCAGGAATAATTTTTAAAAAGTTTTTCCGCCTGAACATCCAACATAACCGGCCTGTCTCGACCTTGCCTTCGGCTCTCCATGGTTAGAAATTTTTGGACCAAAGGAAGCACATCCTCTTTTCTCTCCCGTAATGGGGGAATGTGAATGGGGAATACATTCAAGCGGAAGAAAAGGTCCTCCCTAAAGGTTCCCAGACCCACCTGTTCCTCGAGATTACGGTTTGTTGCAGCAACGACTCGAACATCAACCCTTCGTTCTCGCTCTCCTCCCACCCTTTGAACCACTCGCTCTTCAAGGACTCGGAGCAATTTGGCTTGAAGGTCCAAGGGAATCTCCCCAATCTCATCCAGGAAGAGAGTTCCTCCATCCGCAATCTCGAACTTTCCCGGGCGCGACTTTGTTGCACCGGTAAAGGCACCAGCCTCATGACCAAAAAATTCGCTTTCAATCAGAGTGGCGGGAACAGCAGCACAATTTACTTTGATAAAGGGCTTGTTTTTGCGGGGGGAATTGCGATGCAGTTCGCTAGCAACAACTTCCTTCCCTGTCCCACTTTCCCCCGTCAATAAAACCGTCACAGCTTCTTTGGCCACCCGTCGCGCCATATGGACAACAGCATGCATCCCGGGACTCTCACAGACAATCCCTCCCTCACCTCCTGCAAGATTCCTTAGATAGCGATTCTCTTCCAATAGCGACTTGCGTTTACAAAGTCTCTCCAGGACAAGCTCTATTTGCTCCAAAGAAACGGGCTTTACGATGACATCATCCGCTCCCGTTCGGAGGGCCTTTACAGCCAGCTCCATGGTCCCAAAAGCGGTGACCAAGACAAAGGGAACATCGTTTCCCGAGTCCCGCAGTCTTTCCAAGAGCTCCATCCCGGTTATCCGTGGCATCTTTTGATCGGAAATCACCAAGTCGAACTCTGTTTTCTGAAGCAGCCGCCAAGCTGCAAAACCATCATCCACAGCCTTCACTTGGACGCCCAGACTCAAAAAGGCCTCGGACAAGAACGAACGCGAAAGGGGATCATCATCAACAACCAAGATGCGCCAATCAGGCATTTCTGAGTTTGCAACCCCTTTGGGGGGGCTGTCTGAACTCTTCCCAACTTCAGCCATTCATTCCCCTCCTTCCTACTTTCACTCGCAATTCAAATTTCGCCCCGGCACATCCCTCATTCAAAGCCCGAATCTCCCCCCCCATCGATTCCAATGCTTTCCGGCAAAAGGCAAGCCCAAGACCCGTGCCAGATACCTTATCGCTGACAAAGGGGTCGAAGATCCGTTCCTTCCAACCAGAGGGGAGACCTTTTCCATCGTCCTCTATCCTTATATAGCAATAACCATCATCCGAGCTCTCTACCTGGATCAACACCCGGCTTGCCCCGGCCTCCTTTGCATTGCGAAAAAGGTTTTTCAAAACTGCGGGGAAAGCAATTTCATCCCCTTCTACCAAGACCTCCCCATCTTCCTTGCATAAGGTAAAGGGCAGTTCTTCCTCAACCTGATTCAGCCAATCTCTGAGGCTTTTACAACGCGGAACCCCCCGTTTCTCTGGTCGTGCAAAAGCCAAAAGATCTCGAATGATATTCTCAACCCGACGGACACCACCCTCAATCTTCTCAGCCCAATCGCCTACCTTCGGAGACGTTGGATTGCGTCGCAAAAGTGAGGCATAGCCCCCAACCCCATTCAAAGGATTCCTAATCTCGTGCGCCACCCCCAAGGCAAGAGTTGCGAGGCCTTCGATCCGATCTAAGCGGGAGACTTCCGCTTGAAGGGAAAGAACTTCTGTTTGGTTCACTACAAAATGAAGAACCTCATGTCCACTTCCACCCAAATCCAAACTGGTGACCTCCAGGAAGCAAGGATTACCATCCAAGCTCTTTGGGTTGAGGCGGCTTACCCCTTTCCCAGGAGGGAGACCTGTTAGCATTTCAAGGAATTGGGGACCAAGATACTTTTGAAGACGCTGACCTTCCTCGTTCCCAGCTTCAACCTTTTCATTTCTTTGATGAAAAACTCCCAATGGCATTGATTCCAAGATCCGTTCCCGTTCTTCCAAACGAACTCTGAGGGCACGGTTGGTTTGTGCCAACTCTTGGTCTACAGAGGAGGCTCTTTCTTTTAAACTCCGATACGCCTCCTGTAATTCCTTCGTGGCTTTTTGGAATTGAAGGAATTGAGATTGGAGTTCCTCATGGTCCACCCGCCCCTCTATGAAACATTCTGAACTTACCATTTCAAACCCCTCAAATCGGGGATTTGGAACTTCTTGGATCGGATTCCAGCTTTCCAGGAAAGGTAGTCAAGAGCAGTTTTGGCCGCTTTGGCCCAGGGACCAAGAAGTTCCTTCCCACCATCGTCTGTTTCCGAATCAACCTTGGCAATGACCTGTAGAACCTTCTTGGCTTCTTCAACTTTCCCAAGGCTCTCCAAAATCCTCGCCCGTAAATAATGGAGGCGGAGGGATCGCCTCTCTTTCTTTAAAGCCTTATCAACCAACACGAGAGCACTCCGAGGGAAACCGGCATCAAGAAGCGCGCGAAGCCTTTTTTCCAGCTTCTTAGTGGGTTGGATCAGAGCAATCGCTGGCCTCCCAGCCAATAGAGGATCCATCACCAAGGGAAGGGGCAGAACTGGTCCTTTTTTTGCCCGTTGGTCGCGGGGGATTCTCACCAAATCTAAAGAATGGTCGATCACTCCCGTAACCGGGTCAATAGAATGGCCCCCTCTTGGGCCTTTTTTGACCTTAGAATCCGAGAACATAGAACCCTTTCTTCCATCACTTGCTCCGCCCCCTTTCTTGTTGGGATCCTCGGGGGCAATCCCCGATGGGGCGGCATGAGGAGAGGACTCCCGCATGAACACACCTCTTCTTAGGGCAAGGAGACGTTTTTGCAATCGCGTGGTTTGGGAAGCCTCCTTATCCATCATTTCTTGAAACTCTTCGGTAGATAACCCCTCCAAAGGATGCGAAAAAAGGAGCAACTCCTCCTCGGAAATCGGAAGAAGCAAACTCCGGCGAACCCGCATACGAATCAAACGATCCCAACTTTCTTTCTTCTCTTGCAGTTCCGCTTTTAGCGTTTTAAGGGAATCCTTTGTTTTCCGTGGACCTTGAACTGGTTTTCCTTGCCAGAGAAAAAAGAGAGGAAGAATTATCGGTAGGATGATCATTGTATTCTCCCACTGTATGCCGAGGCTGCTTCACGTTTCCGGCCTAAAGCCAAGAAAGCATCCCCTGCAATATCCGAGAATTGAGCTTGGATCTCCTTGTCCTGTGTCATGGGAGCGAAACGCCGAATGAGAGCAATAACGCGCGCATGGTTTTTTTGAAGCGCTTCCGAGCGAACATACAAGGATCTTGAACGATCCCCCACTAAACCCTTCTTTCCAAGGAGAGGAGTTACAAGGGCCTTTGTTTTTTCAGCTTGGCGGCTTTCAAGTAGCTTTTCTCCCAAGAATAAAACAAGCTCAGGTACTTGGGTAGGACCTGCTTTTTTCACTTGGGCTAAGAGCCTCCTAAAAGCTTCGTTCCTTTTGCCCAAAGATAAAAGAAGGCGAGCCTCAAAAACATCTGCAGAAAATTTCTCTCCCGGCAAGAGGCCCTTCTGCCCTAAGGCATTTCGCACCGCAAAAAGGGCCTGAAGGGGGTCCCCTTGAACATATTCCGCCTTGGCCATTGCCAGCCATGCTGCCGGGACCCTAATGTCCCCTGGAGCTTTTCGAACAAATTGCCAAAGCTTTACCTTGCCCCGTTCCACATCTTCGCCACTTCCAGCTTCAATGTCCGAGTAACCCGACAAGAACTGGAAAGACAGCCACAAGTCATTCGATAGAAAAATAGGATCTATAAGTTGTTCAAGTTGGATCATCTTCGAACGTACTTGGTCTGGTCTTCCTCGAAGACGATGAGCTTCTGCCACCCAGATCAAAAGTTCGGGATAGGTTTTTCGGTCCTGGAACCCATCCAAAAAAAGCTGAAGGCGATGAACCATTTCATCCAGTTGCAAGACCGCATCGCCTTTCCTTTCTTCTTCGAAAAGGTTTCGTGCTCTTTGGACATAGGCTTTTCCCATTAAAACAGCGGCCTTTGCGCCAATTTCAAGGTCCTTCCAGGTCGACATCACTTGACGACTTCGGTCAATGCAAGCTTGAAGTTGACCGAGTTCAAAATAACAAAGGGCTTCCTTATAAAGTGCTTGAGGAACAAAGGGATGATCAGGAGAAAGCCTGGCAAACTCTTGGAACTCTTTCGCTGCTGCAAGGAATTGCTTGGACTGCATAAGGATCAAGGCCATATCAATATGCACCCTGGCCTCTGCACGGGACGTTTCTTTATTCATCCTCAGCTTCGAAGTCATAAGGTTTCGATACCAACGAAGACTCCAATGTCGAAGCCGTTTTCTCCCAGCCTCCGTAACAGGAGATGGCGGACTTACAACTGTGGCAACAAGAGGTCCCAACCCTTTAACTCCAATGGGAGGAGAAATACGTTCCGTCACAAGATCCAAACCTGCAGCAACAGTAATTAACTCTGCTATTGACACTGCCTCTTGCGTGTCGAAGCTTAAAGTTACCGATTCTTTTTCAAGAATGCTTCGTAGCTCACGCAACTCGAGGTTGAGACGAAATGCGCCAAGGATCTCCAGCTCCCTCAAGGCACTCCAGGCAGTTACACCGGATCGGTTTGCGCTAACATAGTAACGAGTTCCTACTTTCTTCTCGAATTTAAAGATTCTCGAAGTCCCCCCTGTTGCATTTCCCTGCCCCTCATTCGGCTGAGGAACCGTTCCTTGGAAGGAAAGAAGGAATGGAAAGAGAAATACTGCGATCTTCATTTCTTCCCTCCAGCTTTCTTTTCCTCTCCTTCTTCAGACCCAGGTTTCTTCGGGGGAACCTCTCGGGCTTCATTACGGTACCCATCGGCGAGCCGTAAATACGCCAAGGGAACCTTTGCCTTGAGCTCTTTTGGCATTTGGTTTTGCTGCAAAAGAAACCTAGCAAGGTAACGTCGAGATTCTTGATAGTCCCGAACTGCGTATGCCTCCTCGGCCAATCGCCAAAGATCTGAAGGTCCCAGAGCCTTCATGGTTCCTTTTTGAGCAAGTGCCAAATAGCGCCTCATCTCATCAAAGCGTCCGGCTAAACCGCAAAAATGGGAAAGCTGAAGCTGAACCGTTCGGCGAACAGCTTCTTCCATATTCGGCTCTTCTTTGAGAAGCCTTTCTAAATAGAGGATAGCTTGAGATAGATTTCCTTTTTCGGACTCCTTCCAGGCTTCCTCCCAGTAACGGGATCGAGGAACAGGGGGTTTCCTCTGTCCAGGGCGAGAAATTTCTTTCATCGCTTCAAGTCGCTTCTTGATGGAAGGAGGAAGAATTGAAGCCTTAGGTTTTGCAGGAGTTCTCAGCTTTTCCTGCTTGTTTGGATTAGCGTCTTTTTTCTGACTAAATCCCGGGATGGGAACAAGCCCCAGAACCAACATCATTAATAAGTTGGCTAAAAGAACGGTAGCAATAGCCCAATCAACCTTGGAAAAAGCAGAAAGCTTTGAAGTCCCCTTCTTCCTCTTTTCTCGGCTTTTTTTCTGTTTCCCTCCCGCGTGTTCTTGAGCCTCTTGGATGGCTGCTTCCTTCAGAACCTCTCCCAGCTCATCATTTGTCCCGTCCAAACTGGGTCCTTGTTCTTTGGTTTCAGAGGGATCAGAAGGCTTGTCACTCATGACTCCACCCCTCCAAGACCATCAAGGCTTGTCCAAAGCATTCGACTCAGGGATGGGAAGTCCCCTTTGTCCTTTCCTGAAACCCGGTCATGCCGAAGGACTTCAACACCAAAAAGCAACCACGAGGGGTACCAGGCACGAGAGCCTTTTTCAACCCGGTCCATCTCCTGCAAAAGGGAACTCCAATCCCTGAATGAATCCACACGAAAACAGTTTTTTTCTTTCCCACGTTCCAATCCGACTGCCGCCCTTCGAAAAACCCGGACCTGCACTCCCCTTGGCACCCCACTTCGATCGCGGACCAACCAAAGATCCGAACCGGGGAAAGGGTTCTCCACTGCTTCCCTAGGAAGGCCCGGTTCTTTTGCCCCAAGCTTTAACTCAAAAGCCACTTCCTCCTCTCCAACTTCAATTTTTTTTAGCTCCCCAAAAAGGAGGGAAGGAAAAAGGGCACACAGGCAATGATCCACTTCGACCGAAGACAACCCAAGTCTTTGCAATTCTAAACTGGCATCTCGAAAGGGGTCCTCGCTCCGAGGAAGGTCGATCGCTTCGGCGGGCCTATTCAAATCAAAAAACTCTTTCTTCTCTTGAATCCAAGAAAGAAGCTTCCCAGGTACTACCGGTTTGGGAAGGAAGTAAAAACCCTCTCTTTCCTCAATCTCCTCGAAGACAGCATGGGATCCAGCGCTTAAAAGCAATGCAATCCCTTTATCTTGGGCACAAAACCGCTTACAAAGCTCAAAACCGGTTCCATCCGGTAGGTTGTGGTCACTGATCAGAATGGACCATCCCCCTTGGTCCAAGAGTCGAGAGGCCGTCTCATAGTTGTAGGCCTCCTGAACATCCATTCCATGGAGCCTAAGGAAGGCGGAAAGTGCCCCCGCAATCCCAGGCTCGTCGTCTACAAGCAGAACCCGCATTCAACTCTCCAAGCCCTTGGGAAGACAAATTTCAAAGCAGGCTCCGCCGAGTGAGCTCGATGCAGGGGTTACATATCCTCCATGAGCCTCCACAACCTTCTTCACAAAGGGCAGGCCAAGACCAGAACTATTCGTGCCGGTAATGAAAGGCTCAAACATGCGATCCAAGAGGTCCAGAGGAAGACCCGGCCCCGAGTCTTCGACCCTTACCAAAAAAGATTCCTTTTCTCCTTCAAAAGAAAGCCGAAGGACTCCATCCCCTTTCAAAACCTTGGCTGCATTTTCGCAGAGATTGGCCACAGCCCGTTGGAATAACAGTTCATCAATGGGAGCCCTTGGGTTTCCCCGAATTACAACTTCCACTTGGAGAGAGGGATGGGAATGCCGGATTTTTTGGGCAATGCTCTCCAGGAGCTCGCCTAAATCAGAATCTCTTGGTGTCACCTTTCCTGCCGTAGCAAAATCCAAGCAAGATTTGAGGAGGTCGCGTATTCGCACCATCTCTTTCTCTGCTTGCTTAAGAAAAGGTGCCCTTGGATCCCCTTCTTCCGAAAGCTCGCGAACAACAGCGAGATTTGTGGTCGCGGAAGCCAAAGGGTTACGAAGCTCATGGGCAATC
>JALSSW010000172.1 GCA_026984035.1 Planctomycetota bacterium | reverse complement strand
GAGCGGGCCTTGTTCGAGGTTTCGACTGGGAAAGGACCAAAGGTTGAAAGGAAAGAAAAACCCCAAGGAGAAAAAGGGGGAACCGAGGGAGCTTATGTGCGCACATGAGGGGATCATAGCCCCCATCATTCATAAGATCGAGTCGGGGCATGGAACTCGAGGAAGCGGGCAATGAAAGATGCACCGCGGGTAGCCCCTGATCAAGGCCTTCATCCCCTCTTTGATTCTTGCAAAAGGAAAAAAGGACTCTCCCGGAAAGGAGAGAGTTCTTAATCCGCTAAGATTGAATTTGGGCTTTCCTCTTGCGAACACCCCATCCCAACCCAAGGGTAGCCAAGGAGACCAAACCCAGGCTCAAAGGTTCGGGAGTCGGATTCCCCTGCCCTCTGGATCCCCCAGGACCTCCTCCGGAGCCCCGGTTTCCCGAGTTCGATCCCCGGGAACCGGTTCGACGGCCCCGAGTCCGATGCTTAGCTTTAAACCAGTGAAACCAGTCCGTCCACATGTGTCCCCCCGACTGATAGGCCGAAGCCGGAGCTGACTCGTAACTTTTGGCATCTGCCGTTTTAGTGATGGTGAAAAAAAGGCATGAAAAAATGAGGGCCCCAATCAATCTCTTTTGAATAAACATGGATCTTCTCCCTATTCCTCTGTGGGTTGAGGTGTAGGCCCAAACTCCCCTTTGGCCTATCCCTCCCGAACACCCAAGTCTACTCCCTCAATCGAAAGCTTGCAGGTTCTCCTCAGAAATCGTCTAACCCTTAAGTAAAATTCCCTTGCCATGGAAACCTGGGGCAAGCAAAAAAGTCGTCATCTGGATCAGAAGTTTGCGATACGTTCTTTTAAGGTCCTCATCAGCTCTTCTCGATGGACACGAACCTGCTCCATCGAATCCCGATCCCTCAGTGTTACCGTGCCATCCTGGAGAGTTTGCCCATCAATCGTCACGCAGAAAGGCGTCCCGATCTCGTCCTGCCTTCGGTAACGCCGCCCAATCGCCCCCTTTTGATCATAAAAGGTCCGCATCCCCTCCATTCGGAGGAGAGATTCAATCTCATCAGCCACCTCAGGCATTCCATCTTTTTTTACTAGAGGGAAAACTGCGACCGTAATTGGAGCAATTTTTGGATGAAAATGAAGAACAGTCCGCACATCAGGACGCCCTTTTTTATCGATTCCGATTTCTTGCTCTTCATAGGCATCAACTAAGAAAGTCATCGCCGCGCGATCCACTCCCGCAGCAGGCTCGACGACATAGGGGGTATAACGCTCCTTTTTTAACTCATCAAAATAACTCAAATCCGTTCCTGATGCTTCCGAGTGTCTTTTGAGATCAAAGTCGGTTCTTCGCGCAATCCCCTCAAGTTCGCTCCAACCGAAGGGAAAAAGGTATTCAACATCCGTGCACCCGATACTGTAATGCGCCAGCTCATCTTCCCCATGAGGCCGGAGACGCAATTTGTCGGCCTTTACCCCCAGCTTGGTGTACCAATCAAAGCGCTTTTGCACCCAATATTCATACCACTTTGGCTCTTCCTCGATGGGGCAAAAAAACTCCATTTCCATCTGTTCGAACTCCCGCATTCGAAAGACAAAGTTCCCGGGGGTTATCTCATTGCGAAAAGACTTTCCGATCTGGGCAATCCCGAAGGGAGGTTTGAGCCGGGAGGAATTCAAAACATTTAAAAAGTTTGTGAAGATCCCTTGGGCAGTCTCAGGCCGCATGTATACAACCGAGGCTGAGTCCTCAACAGGCCCCATGAAGGTCTTGAACATCAAGTTAAACTGCCGAGGTTCGGTAAAGAAACCCTGATTTCGGCAGTCGTTTGCTGGCCGTTTTTTGTATTTTTTGTTGGGACAAACCTGAGAATCCAATTGATCCTCTCGAAACCGTGCCTTGCAAACTTTGCAATCAACAAGGGGATCGGAAAACCCCGTCACATGCCCTGAAACCTCCCAAACGGTCGGACTTTGGAGAATCGCGGAATCAAGCCCCACAATATCCCTCCTAGAGGTCACCATATCCTCCCACCAAGCTTCCTTGACATTACGCTTGAGTTCCACCCCCAGAGGCCCATAGTCGTAGCAGGAGCTGAGTCCTCCATAGATCTCGCTAGCCTGAAAAATAAACCCTCTGCGTTTACAGAGGCTTACGATACGTTCCATCAAATCTTCAGGCTTCTTGCTCATCATCTTCGCTCGAGGGAGTCCTATGCTTCTTGATTCCGGTTTACGGGAGATGCTGAGAAGGCTAACCTCCTTCCTCCAATTTCCAAGGAAAAGGGTGCGCTTACGTGACGTCTTCAAATACCGTAATCCATAAGGTCCTGGATGGCCTCCCCCTGACCCCCGACGAGGGGCTCGATCTTTACCTGAATGCCGAGACCAGCACTCTCGGTCTGCTGGCCGATGAAGTGAGGCGAAGCAAGCTTCAAACAGAGCAAAAACAGGGGATCGTCACCTATATCATCGACCGCAACATCAACCCTACCAATGTTTGTATTACTGACTGCGGATTCTGTGCCTTCTATCGCCGTCCGGGCGACCCGGAATCTTACATCCTTGATGAAGAACAGTATTTCCAAAAGATCCAAGAGCTTGTAGATGCGGGTGGGACCCAGATTCTGGTCCAAGGTGGACACCATCCCTATCTCAAGACGGATTGGTTTGAAGAACTCTTTAGGAAGACAAAGAAACGCTTTCCCCAGGTATGGATTCACGGGATGAGCCCTCCCGAGATCGACCATCTCTCCAAGCTGGACAAAATCCCAGTCCTCGAAGTTCTGCGTCGCCTCCAGCAAGCAGGCCTCGACTCACTCCCGGGAGGGGGTGCTGAGATCCTTGTGGAGCGGGTACGAAAAATCATCGCTCCCAAAAAAGCCACAACAGAAGAATGGCTGGATGTCATGCGTCAACTCGCAAAGCTCGGAATGCGAGGAACAGCGACCATGATGTTCGGCCACGTCGAAACTCCCAAAGAACGCATCGAACACCTCCTGCGCATCCGCGAGCTTCAGGAAGAATGCGGAGTCTTTACAGCCTTTATCCCCTGGACCTTCCAACCCGACCACACCCCCCAAGGCAAAGAGTGGCTTGAAGGAAAACCCAAAGCAAGTGCCCATGAGTATCTTCGTATGCTCGCCATCTCCCGAATCTTTCTTCACAACATCGACAACATCCAATCCTCCTGGGTTACCCAGGGGATTAAGACCTGCCAAATTGGGCTTGCAATGGGTGCCAATGACTTCGGCTCTGCCATGCTCGAAGAGAACGTGGTCTCCTCCGCCGGGTGCGATAACATGACAAGCGTGCTTGAGATTGAGAGGCACATCAAGGACGCAGGCTTTATCCCAAGACGCCGAAACATGCTCTATCAGTTCCTCGATGAAAACAATCACCCCATCGAATCTCGGATCGCTGACCTTCAAAACCAAAAGGTTCCCATAGGGCAATGCATCGAGAACACCAAAGAGAGCAGCAAAGAGACGGAGGCGGGACAATGACAATGAACCTCGAGCAAGAAAACCTCCTGATCGATCGAGCCGGTCTTAAGGCAATCCGCTCCAAGGTGGATCAGGGAGAACGCCTCAGCTTTGAAGACGGAGTCCTCCTTTATGAACACCCCAATTTGATGGCAGTCGGTGCCCTGGCGCAGCGCGTACGGCACCGCAGGCATGGAAAAAAAACATATTTCAACATCAACCTACATCTCGACTACACCAACGTCTGCATCTATTCCTGCAAGTTCTGCGCATTTGCCGCCAAACCCGGCGAAGACCGAGCCTATTTGATGTCTCCGGAGGACATCTACAACCGTATCTTGCCATTGAGGGATTCCGAAGTTTCCGAAGTCCACATGGTCGCGGGGATCCACCCCGACATGGGTTACGACTACTACTTGGACATCATCCGGGCAGCCAAACGGGCCAAGCCTGACATCCATGTCAAAGCCTTCACCATGGTTGAAATCGACCATTTGCTAAAAATCTCCGGGAAGAGCGAAGATCAAGTTTTTGAGGATCTGCGCGAAGCAGGCCTCGGCTCTTGTCCCGGAGGAGGCGCGGAAGTACTAACGACCCGGATCCACAAAGCTGTTTTCCGTGACAAAATTTCTCCCGAGGAGTGGCTGGCCTCTGCGCGCAAGGTTCAAGAACACGGCTTCCGGATGAATGCAACCATGCTCTACGGACATGTCGAACGAGTGAAAGAACGGGTGGAACATTTTGTTCGCCTACGGGAGCTGCAGGATGAAACAGGGGGGTTCATGACCTTTATTCCTCTGGCGTTTTGGCCGTATAACACCGCCCTTGAAAATTACGGCAAGGTCACCACGGGTTGGAATGATCTCAGACAAATCGCTGTTTCAAGGCTGATGCTCGACAATTTCCCCAACATCAAAGCTTATTGGATCATGATGACTCCCAAGGTAGCGCAAATAGCCCAATCCTTTGGGGCGAACGATTTGGATGGCACCGTCACGGAAGAGCGCATCACTCACGACGCTGGAACTTCAGCGCCCATGGAACTGCCCAAGCAGGAACTCATCCACATGATTCGGGCTGCAGGATTTGACCCGGTTTTACGGGATACCACCTACCAAAGATTCGAAACTGTCGGCTCTTGATTCGATGATCCCCAAAAATCCACCTTCGTGGCAAACCATCATGCAAACATAGGGAGAGGAGATTCCAAGCTGGAGGAAACCTAGACCTAAAAGGATATAAAATCCTCGTCGTTCAAATCATCCTCCTCAAAATCCTGTGAGCCCCCGGAACTCACAAGGCTGAGATTCGACTGCTCGGCAAGTGAGGATACAGGTTTCGAATTTTCAGGTTGTAGTCCAGAAACAATCCTTGGAGCTACCACACCCTTTGTGGAAGCTTCCCCCTCACGACCTCCCCCTTGCTCTTCTGTTTTTGGACTCACCAAACTGGAGGGCGAAGACTTGGGGACCTCTTGCGCCTCCTGTGAAGCAAAAAGGATCTCTTCCAAAAGACGTCCCATTTCTTCTTCCTGCTTCTCCACAGAGGCCAGGATCCCTCCGGCCTCGCCTAAGCCGTCGGCAATTACCTGCGCCCAGCTCTCCAATCCAGCAACGCCCGAGCAAACCTTCCTCAGGCCAATCGCCTGGTTTTCAGAGGCCGACAGAATGGAGAGGAGGGTCTGGGCAGCTTCTCTTGTCCCCTCTTGGATTTGGCCAAGAGATTTTGAAACCCCTTCCGTCATGGTCTCACCTTTTTCCACCCGGCTTTTCGCTTGGTTGATCATGGTCGTGATCTCTCGGGCCGCTTTGCCGCTACGTTGAGCAAGGGCACGAACCTCTTCCGCAACAACGGCAAAGCCTTTTCCGGATTCCCCCGCTCGGGCTGCTTCCACCGAGGCATTCAAGGCTAAAAGATTGGTCTGAAAAGCAATATCATCAATCACTTTGATGACCTTGGTAATCTGTTCGCTTGAGGAGCCGATTGCCGCCATTGCCTCATTCAAACCCTTCATTTTCAAAACGGCTTCATTTGTTGCCTGCTTTGTCTTTTTGAAGGAATTCTCTCCATCTTGCGCGCTTTGAAGGTTTTGGCGTGATGTCCGATCGATCTCATCAAGGGCATGAGAGACTTCTTCGATCATTCCCGCCTGTTCTTTGGTCACATCCCTTAAATTTTCAGCGATATCGGCCAAGACCCGGGTTTCCTTGGTCATCAAGTCAACCCCTTTTTCCACATGGCTGCAAGCCACATGTTGCTGTTCTTCAAGATCTTGCAAGGATTGCCCCATGGCCAGCATCTGCGCTCGATGAAAACGTCCAAGCCAGCTTCCCCCAATCCCTCCAAGGATACATGCGAACCCAAGGGCATAGGGAAAGGCCTGCTTCGCTCCCCCCCAATCAAAAAACATCAGGGCCGCAAGACCTAACAGGGGCAAGACCGCACAAACAATCCCTGTCAGGATGAATCTCTTATTACTCACACTTTGCATTGGAGGTCCTCACTGTCTCCTGCCTTGTGCCTAGTTCGACAAAAAAACAGCAAAGACTTAACTCACTATATCCACGCCTCCTGTTCCCAGACTTCCCGGCCCAAAGGAATGTTACGACGGCTTAGCCTTCGGCAAGTAGATTACGAATGGAAAAAGCAGCACCCCCAAAGAGAATCAAACCCGCAAGAATCATGATCCCAAAACCGAGAGCCGGACGATCTGAACGGACCGATATAGATTTGGAATCCAACACATCGAAGCCCGAATCGCCGCCCGCTTTTCCAGGAATAGGAACCCCAACCTCGAGTTTCACGAGTCCTGGAGCTGCGGGCTTCCAAGCAACCCTTCCCTTTTGCATGTTGAGAATTTCAACATGGGAGACAGCGCTTTGAGGCCGATAGGTCACCCGGAGTCGCTCCCCCTTGTGGGCCTTCCCTGAAACGACCATGGCTGTCTTGCCTACAATGGGAAAAAGATTCTTCTGAGGTTGAAAGCCCTCAACCGAAATTTGCCCAAGAACCGTCGCACTCCCAAGCAAGAAGAGAAGCAAGACCATTAAAAACCCTTGGGAAACAAGTTTCATTGCATCCCTCCTTCTTCCGAACAGACTGCATCCACTTCATCCACACCCTTGGCCCGGGTCAACAAAAAGGCCAAGCCAAGAGTTCCAAGTAACCACACAAAAAGAATGATCACTGGAAGAGAAGAGAGGATTCCCCCTTTGGGAACATAGTTTGTTACCGCCGAACTCCCATAGAGTCCTCCAAGGACTTCTCCTTGCACAATGTTCATGAGTAGGATCACCGCCAGGAGCAAAGGGATGAGAAATTTGATGAGGACATCAAACCATCTTCCAAGATGAAACTTGCTGTTTTGATTGATGAAATCTCGGATCCGATGGGAACCGATCCCCCATCCAATGACCAAGCATTCCACCAACCCCACGATCAGAAGACCATAGCTGAAGGCCCAGTGGTCCATCAGATCCAAAAGGGTTAGGCCGAGAGTGCCATTGGAACCCAAACCGGGATCAATCACTTTCGGAAGAGCAAAAGCTGCTGACCCAAGAAACCCCAGGATCCCAAAAAAGGCTAACGTTTTTGCTCTCGAGAGTTTGAACTTATCTTGCATTGCCGCGACCAAGGCTTCGACCAGGGAGATACTCGAAGTCAAACCCGCTATGAGCAAAAGAAAGAAGAAACCGATGGCAAAGGCTTGTGCGCCCATTGGCAGCTTTGCAATGCCTTGGGGAACGATAAAAAACATCATGGAGAGAGTGGAGGCCTTGGGCTGAATCGACAAGGCAAAAAGCATGGAGAAGATCGCCACTCCGGCGATCCATTCAAAACCACAATTCAAGAGAGAGGTTGTGAATGCGTTGTGGCTGTGGTCGGATTTTTTGGGAAGATAGCTTGCATACGCGGTCATCACACCAAAACCTAAGGAGAGGGTAAAGAACATCTGACTCATCGCACCCTTCCAGACATCCATGCGTCCAAGGACATTGAGATCAGGAGAAAAAAGATAACTCACTCCATCCATCCCTCCTGGAAGCGTCACTCCCCGAACAATCAAAATAATCATCGTCAACCACATCAATGGGACAAAGATTTTCACAGCGGCCTCGATTGTCTTCGTTCCTTTACTCACCAGGAGCCCATTTAAAAGCCAGACAAACAAAACTCCTGCCATAGGAAGCCAAGTCGAGATCATTGCAAAGAAGGTTCCCGCCGGATTAGGAATTTGCATCCCGGCTCCCCAAGCCAATTTGGTTTTCCCCATAAAAATTTCATTCACGGGATTCGCAAGGGCTTCTCCGGCCATCCCTACCACCCAACCAAGGATGGTCACGTAATACAGAGTGATAAACGCTGCATTGAGAATCGCAAACCAACCCGCGAACTCCCCTGCCTTCCCCCCAGCTTGCCGCATCGCCAAAGGAAAGCTCTTTTTGGCCCAGGCCCCCAGCCCGAATTCCAAGATCATCACGGGAATTCCAACAAGAAAAAGAGCAATAAAGTAGGGGAGATAAAAGGCTCCACCCCCATATTTGTAAGCGTTTGCGGGAAAGAAAACGATGTTACCGAGCCCAATCGCCGACCCAGAGGCCGCGAGAATGAACCCAAATTTAGATTTCCATTGCGCGCGGGTCTCACTCATAGGGCAAGATCCTAGCCCGCTTCATTCATGAGATCGAGCAAACCTGAACTCTTTTCCTTTTCAAGATCAATGCACTTCTATCACGAACACATTCTTCCCCATTTAATTCACCTGGTCTGTGGCAGTTCGAACTTCCATAGACAACGTGAGCGAATTGTGCCCCAAGCAGAAGGCCGGGTCCTCGAAGTCGGGATGGGATCGGGCCTCAATCTGGAATTCTACGATCCTGGCAGAGTGAAAGCATTGTTCGCTCTTGAACCATCAAGGGGTATGAGGAAAAAGGCGCGCAAAGCCCTTTCCAAAGCCCCTATCCCAGTTGAAATCCTGGATCTCCCAGGGGAAGAAATCCCCCTCGAAAAAAACACAATGGACACCATTGTGCTTACTTATACCCTCTGCACGATCCCGGACTGGAGGAAGGCGCTCGGACAAATGCGGAGGGTACTTTCCCCAAGCGGAAAACTTCTCTTTGCCGAACATGGGCGATCCCCGGATCCAAAGGTCGCCCGAATGCAAAACCGCTTGCAAACAATTTGGGGTCCCATTTCCGGAGGTTGCCACCTGGGAAGAGAAATCCCGACCCTCTTGGAAGAGGGGGGATTCCAGATCCAAAAGCTTGAAACCGGCTATGACCTCAAAGGTCCCAAATTCGTCTCCTACCAATATCTGGGAGTCGCAACACCTAGAGGCTAGTCAAGTAACTTCGGACAAGTGGTTACTTCAAGGCTGCCACAAAACGGGTGATCCCAGCCTTCAAACTCTTTGGGTCCAATCCCGACTCCGCAACGATATCCTCCAAGCTACCTCCTGTCCTCCAACGGTCATCGTGATCCGGAGTCAAGGCAAAGGCCTCTAATCGTTGATCAGGAATCCAATCTCGGACATTTTTACGCCCCTGTGTCGCCACCATCATGGACCGATACCACTCCGCCTCGGGAAGGACCTCGTTTCGATAAGAATCCGGTTGCATGTCGAATAATTCTTTCGAAACGCAGCATACAACTTTCACATTTGGCCCCTCCGAAGACAGCCAGGAAAGGATCTGCACCATGCTATTGACCGCGCTCGTCCCTTGGACGAGAACGACTCCCTCCTTTGGTCTGTCGTCAAAAGCGCGCATCACATAGGCCCCCTTGGCAGCCTCCAGATGGGAGGCAATTCCCAGCGCCTTACGATCGGGGATCTCCACCGCCGGTCGAGTGAGATGCAATGCAATGATCGGCACATCCGTGGCAAAGGCCGCTCCGAGGGCTGGCGCTACTTCGTTGTGCTCCCAAGGATGCAGGTTGATGATTTGGCCCTTGGGGAACATCTGGGTCACTCCCGGCGCAAAGATTCCAAAATGGGTCCGCGAGTCCTCCGCAGTCTCCGGCCCAGAGTGGCCTGCCACCCAAAGAACTTTCCCGACTTTTAAATCACAGTCCTGCGCCAACTGCGAAAACAATCGCAGCATCCCATATTTGAGATATGAGAAGGATCCATAGGTGGAACATGCACCAATATAGCCCGCAAACAAATTCTCCGGATCGTCGGCGAAATTGACCGAAGCCATCCCTGCGCATAGCCCCGAATTAACAAACTCCGTGATCTGCTGGGGAAGGAGTGATCCGCCCGGATTGTTCTCCCGATCATACCAGCCCGCTCCTTTACGCCCCTCAAAATCTTTCATGAAGCCCGCGATATTGGTGGACTCTGCGAGGTCTGCAGACATGGCAATCACAATCGGACGCCCATACTTATCAAGGGCGTAGCTATTCCAAAAGGCTCCGAAACGTTCCAGGCCCTTACGATTGGGAGCCTTGGTTCCAGGCTCCGCGAAAAGGGCCTTGGGATAGTTCTTAAAGTCCGTAAAGGTTTTGTCGGATGCCAAGAGGTCCAAAGAAGGATCGACTTTCTGACCCTCAATGCGATGTGGAACACGATCTCCGATCGCAACCAGGCGATCGGTCAGCCATTCGACAAACTCCTTGTCCCCTTCCATGGCTTTACAGACTGTTTCGATATGTGAAGCAGCTTGCGCCAAAGCTTTTTCGCTTCCGGGATCGCCTTCGCCAAAACCTTCAAACTGCACTCCATATCTGTCTTGGAACTCCTTCTTTGTCTCCCAAAAAAGATCCGAGTTGCGCTTGTGGGCTGCGCCATGAGACTTGTTTCCTGTGACTCCATAACCACGGCCCTTGATGGTCTTGAACCAAAAGCACTTGGGCGCTTTCGCATCCTCCTCGTCAAAAACCGTCTCATAGAGGGCGGGAACAACGGAGGCAAACTCGCTTCCCTTTTCGGCTCCCCTAACTTTAAAGCCATAAGGCTTGAACCAATCCTCCGGCCCTCCATGAACGACCCGCGAATGGGGAGTCGGATCAATTCCATAGTCATTCCAGTCCAGCAGGTAGACCAAATTCGACAGGCCTAAGCCATATGCCGTATTTTTGGTTTCGTGGTGAGCGCCCGCGCTGTGGCCCCCTTCTCCCTCGACCGCAAAAACCTTTACCTCTTCACATCCAGCATGTTTAAGAGCAAGAGCTTGGCCAGCTGCCGCTGGGGCCCCATGACCGGAGGGACCCGTGTTGAACTTAATGAAAAGGGTTTTCCCCTCAAACTCCGCATGCCCGGCCAACCCTCCCCGGCGTCTTAAAGTCAAAAGATCTTTAGGATCCAAAATCCGTTTTTCCCCCCCCTTGATCTCAAACCGTGAATCCCCTGTCCAAGCAAACCGCAACTTCATTGCCTGGTTGACCACAGCCAAGCTCGCATAAACCAAAGGAATGCAATGCCCCGAAATCAACACGAAGCGATCGGACAGAGCTTTTGCGGGATCACGCACATCCCAACGCATCGCGCCCGATGTCATCAAGGCCACCATCATGTGTACCTTGGATCGAGATCCTCCCGGATGCCCGCTCTGTCGATAGTTCAACATGATGTCAATGAATTGATCGATAAAGAGCCGAGTTTTATCCATCATGGGATACTCGGTTTGTAAACGATCCAACGGAACCAAAGGCTTGCTGCGGCTCATGATCAGGCCCTTTTAAATGGCAGAATAATTGTGATGGTGAATCCACATGATTCAGGAGGTCGCCCTAATCACCTAGCCCTTGGGCAAGATTCTTTGGGAACCCTGCGGGCTCCTGGGGCAATCCCATCGATCATGCGGAGAGAAAAGTTAAATCCCGGAATTGGGCGAGCATCATACCCAGGAGACCTGTCTTACGAATCTTCTTCTTGGATCTCTTTGAGCAGTTCTTCTACTCGGCGCTGGTTCTCCGCTCCCCGGTCCCACTTGAAGCGAATCTCCGGACGCCTTTCGAGAATGGGAAAAACCCGGTCCGCGAGAATCGGTCGCAAATCCTCGATTTTCTCTTCGACCATCTCTCCCTTTAACTCCTCGGGAGGAAGGTAATAAACTGTCATAATTTTGCGGTCAGGAGTCAGAGCAATACGAGTCAACTGGACTCCCATCAGGGCCTCATCGCACAGCTCATTTCGGAAGAAGTAATCCACTTCATCCTGTAAGGGCGCAATTTTGGGATCTTTTCGGTCTCTGTGTTTCATTCGGGCCTGATTCTCGCAAAGGGGAAGATAAGAAAACAGTCCAGGTTTTTCTACCGCAAAGAAGAGGCATTCAGGGCTTGAAGCTGCCAATCTCCCCCTGGCAATCGGGCCAAAGTCGTGATCCCCCCATGGTTATGGATAAAACGCATGGAGTCCTTGTTCCTGAGATTGAGCACCCATGCAACTGCAACTCGCTGGACCTGACCGTGGCATACCACAAACACCTCTCCCCCAGAAAACTTTTGCCCTAACTCCTCCAAGGCAGGCACGATTCTTTCCTCAAGATCCGCATGGCTTTCACCACCATGACCTCTGTATCCATAAGGGTCGGCAAGGTAGGCTTGAAAAGCTCCGGGTTCTTCCCTCTCCAACTCCTTCCGTTCCTTCCCCACCCAGTTCCCCCGATCGATCTCTCGAAAACGTGGATCCAAACAAAGGTCCAGCCCCAAAGCTTCAGCGATCAGCTCCCCCCCAATGCGGGCGCGTTCCAGGTCACTTGCCACCAGAAGCGAAAACTCCCACCCCTCCAAATCCTTCGCAAGGCGCCGAAACCGCTCCACTCCTTCTGGTGCCAACCCGATATCCAAGCCACCATAAATCCTGTGAGCCCATGCCGGATCCACTTCCCCATGCCGGCATAAATGGATGCGGCAACTCCCATCCTTGATCGGTGCATTCTTCATTATCGATCCTTGTAGGACGAAGCCCCTTTCTCGCCTTTTCTCCCGGAAGGATCAAAGCGATAGATCAAAATCGTCATATCCTTGGGCCCCTCCCAGTTGGGAAGCCTCCGAATTTGATGAAAGTGAGAGCGAATCCAGGTATCCCAAACCTTCTGAGGGTCGGCCTCCAAAAGTACGGGAGAAGTGAGTGCGATAAAAATCCGGTGTTTCTTTTTCTCCGCCTCCATCCGCCATTTCTCGAGATCCTTCAAGGTCCAGGAAGCAAGCAGATTTACGCGCCGAAAACCTTCGGACCCTCGCTTTCTCTGTGCGCCGATTTGAGGCTGACTCGGGTTGAGGTACCACTCCATCGATGGTTGATTCGTCGCGACAATCCGATCGGTCTCGAGAGAGTGGCTCTCGATGTAATCCGCAGCCTCCCTCCACCTTGGTCGATCTCCATAACGGTAGTGAAAATAAAGGTGCGACTGGGCTCCAAGATCAAGCAAGATCATCGCGAGCGGCAAGAAGCGAATAAAGATACGCCCCACCCCTTTTACCTTCAAAAAGCGGGTGATCTCCCAAGCTCCATACCCCCCCAAGGCAGCCCAGGCGGGAAGGGTAAAAAAGAGATACTGCGCGGTGGCCTTTACAAAGAAGGAAGCAAAGGCCAGTTCCAGGAATGGCACGAGAACGAGGGCAGCAAGAAGAACTCCTCCTCGGATTTGCCGTTTCCAAACGAGATAAGCGCCTCCAAAGGCAGCCACGATTCCAGGGATCCGGACAAAGTGTAGTGTTGTATTGAGAAGATGAAAAAAGGACTCCCCTTCTTTTGCTCGGAAAAAGTCACTGAAGGCTTCAAAGGAAATCATCAACCCAAATAAGAATGAAAGCCCAACCGGAAGGACAAAACTTAGCATGGCTTTTCCGCTCAGGCATGGAGGTTTGGGAATCCATCGCCATTTGAGCATCGCCAAATACACCAAAAGCCCGGGAACAAGTAAAAAGGCCGAAGGATGCGTTAAGCCCGCCAACCCCCCAAAAAAAAGGGAGGCAAAGAAATGCCGTAATTTCCCTCGCTCTACCCCAAGGTGAAACAATCCAATGGCGCAGAGCGACAAGAAGAGGACGAGAGAATAAGCCCGGCAATTTTGCGACCAATAAATATGCCAAGGCGAGAGACAAAGAATGGCAGCTGAAACCAGTGCAGGGCCTAAGCCCACAAGAGATCGCACAACAATGGCCAAAAGAGGGACTGAGACAATGCCAAAAAAGGCAAAAATCAACCTCTGGCTCCCTTCTCCAGTCCCTGGAAGCAGGGGTTCTAAAAACCGAAGGAGGAGGAAGCCAATAGGATATCTGCTCCTTGATGTGGCAAAAAACTGATCCAAGGGCATGAGAACCGCATCTCGAAGGGTATGCGCCTCATCAATCCAAAAGCTCCATTCACCCAGCTTGTAGAGCCGCAAAACCCCCGCAATCAGAGTGATCAAAAGAAGGATCCCAACTGCCCGTTGCGTCCAGGGTTCTTCGGCAAGGGGCTTGGAAATGAACTCCCTGGCCTCCTCTTCATCGAAGATCGAGTCGGGCAGCTCAGGCTCCGGAGCATCTGGTGGGAAAGAAAGGTCGCTCGACATTGGGGGAAGTATAGCCCTCAAGGCCAACATGGGCACAAACCTTTGAAGACAAAGGAGATCGAAGGACTTCGAAAGTTCTCAAAAAAACCGCCAGAATCATCCATTCTCATCGGACCATTCGATCTTAAGAAAGGTTCCCCTACTAGGTTTTTCGAAAAGACCCAGGTTCGCTTGATGCGGAGTTCTCGCCAATCCCTGAAAAGAAAGGCTGAGGCGATGCTCCCAGGATTCACCTTCAAGCCATCAATCAAAAACTCTCAGCTGCGCTGGGTAGACAAAGACCAAAGACAAAGACCATGGGCAAGAAGTTTCCTAGACCCCTTGAAACCCAAAACCCGAAGGGATCCAGGGCTCGAACCAAGAGGGACACCCTTCTTCCGCCCCTCCCAGTGGCGTGGGATCCCCTTGCAGCCTTGGCCCAAGCCCCCGTTGGCATCCTATGGACAGACCGCGACCACTGCCTCCTTTGGTGGAACCTAAGAGCTCAGCAAATCCTCGAGTTTGATGACACAACTCCCAGAGGTCGGCCTCTCCATGAGATCCTGGATATTCCCCCCATAGCACTCCCCAAGCCCTGGGCTCACCCTGATCCAGGAGCAACCTTCCTCCCGCATGTGGAACTCCCGCTCCACACCCCGTCCGGGAAAAAAATAAACTTGGAAATGGAACTTGCTTTCCCTTCCCCAGAAGAGGACGGTCCCATTCAATGGGCCTTCACCGATGCTTCTTGGCATAAAGAGATTGAAGCCCAGATGACCAATTACACCTTGGACGTCGAACAAGCCTTCATCCAATCCAAGGAGGCCAAGAATCACGCAGAGGCGGAGAATCGAGCGAAATCCTCTTTTCTCGCCAATATGAGCCATGAGATTCGGACTCCCATGACGGCCATCCTCGGATTTGCTGAAGCTCTCCAAGATCCCCACCTGACCGAAGAAGAGATCGAACACGCCATTGACACGATCCATCGCAACGGCACCTACCTCCTCGGAATCATCAACGACATCTTGGACCTCTCCAAAATTGATGCCGAGATGATGACCCTTGAGAGAAAGAGAATTGATCTGCAGACAATACTCTTGGATGTCCAAGATACATTGTCGGCAGGGGCTAAGAAGCGGGGAATCCAGCTAAAAGTTGAAGCCCCTGATGGGATCCCGACGGCGGCCAAAGGAGACTCCGTACGGCTCCGCCAAATCCTCATCAATCTGGTCGGTAATGCGATCAAGTTCACTCATGAGGGGAGCGTCACCCTTCGGGTTAGAAAATCACCTCAAAATTCCGGTCTTCTGGTGGAGGTCCAAGACACCGGGATTGGCATCTCCCCGGAACAAGCACAAAAGATTTTCGAGCCCTTTTCCCAGGCTGACACTTCGACGACGCGGCGATACGGAGGAACCGGACTTGGGCTGGCCATCTGTAAACGACTTTGCGAAGCAATGGGAGGGGAGCTCTCTGTTTCCTCGACCGAAGGGGTAGGATCAACCTTTGCCTTTACCCTTCCTCTCAGCAAAAAAATTATGGAAGCCCCATGGGTGCCTCTCCATGCCGCCTCCTCGAGGAGGAAAAGGAAAAAACCCAGACGAGCGCCCCAACTTCAAGGGAAGGTCCTCTTGGCAGACGATGGCCCGGACAACATCAAACTCATCAGCTATCTCTTAAAGAAAACAGGAGTTGAGTTTCAAACTGCCGTTCATGGCAAGGAGGCTCTCCAATTGGCTTTGGAAGCCCAAGCAAAGGGGGCATCCTTTGATCTCATCCTAATGGATCTGGAAATGCCCGAAATGAATGGTTTCGAGGCAACCCGAAGCCTCCGTGAACAGGGAGTGTCCATTCCGATCCTTGCCCTTTCAGCCCATGGGAGGCAAGAAATCCTGGATCGAGCAAAGCAAGCCGGATGTAACGGGTTCATCACAAAACCCCTCGATAGGCAAAAGTTCTTTAAGGCTCTCCGTCCCTTCTTAAAGAGGAAAAAAAAGCCATAAGGTTCCATGCGATGCCAGGAATGCCTGGGGGATCCCACTGAAAACCTTAAATGGTTTTCCTTTACACTCAATTTCTCCAAAGGCCGTTTGGGTTTCCAAGACTTTGGATGAGAATGCTTTTCGGGGACAAAGAGGGCTGCGGATCGGGTGTGCCAGTGAAAATTTCGAGCAAAGCAGGCTACAATCCTAAAATCCCCCAATCCTTGGACGTAAACCGCTCAATATGGACAGAGAGAAAAACCCGCCCAATCTATATCGCCTCCCTTTCTTCGCGGCTGTCATCCTCTGCGGGGTTCTCCTCTGGCGTTATGCAAGGACCGACTTTTCCCTTCATAACCCCAAGGCCCAGCCCAAACCCATCTCAGCCCGGGGAGACCTCGCCCAGGATGAGAAAGCAACAATCCAGTTATTTCGAGCGGCCTCCCCTTCGGTTGTCTTTATTACGACCACTCAAAGCAAGAGAAAAGAAGCTCAAGACAAAAAAGGGGCTGCCACTTTCAACAAGGGCCAGGGAACCGGCATCATCTGGGACCGCGAGGGGCACATTCTGACGAACTATCATGTCATTAAGGAAGAGTCCGCCACCTGGACGGTGACTCTCGCCGACCACAGTTCCTGGTCGGCAAGCTTGGTGGGCGTTTCCAAAAGTCAGGATCTTGCAGTCCTGCGAATCTTTGCCCCTCCCCCCCGCCTGGCTCCTATCCGCATTGGAACTTCGCAAAACCTGCAAGTCGGACAAAAAGTTTTCGCCATCGGCAATCCCTTCGGTTTTGACCAAACCCTCAGCACAGGAGTGATCAGCGCACTCGGCCGGATCATCAAGCCTACCGCAAACGCTGAGATCACAGGGGCCATTCAGACTGATGCCCCCATCAACCCCGGAAACTCGGGAGGCCCTCTCCTGGACTCGGCTGGACTCCTGATTGGAGTCAACACGGCCCTCTACAGCCCTAATGGTACTTATGCGGGCATCAGCTTCGCGATCCCGGTAGACACTGTGAATCTGATCGTCACCGAACTGATCCAAACGGGACGCATCCGCCGCCCCGCCCTGGGAGTCAATGTCTCCCCTGGAAACATCGAAGAAGAATTCGGTCTCAAAGGAGTCATGATTCTTAACGTGAGCAAAGGGGGAGCGGCCGAGAAAGCCGGACTCCTTCCTTTCCATTGGGACGAAAGTGGTCACCTCATCCTGGGAGATCTCCTGGTGGCGATCAACGATAAGCGGATCGAAAACCTCGGAGATCTTTACCGCCTCCTCGGCACCCATCGGATTGGGGAAACAGTTCAAGTCACGGTCTTGCGCCGAGCAACAAAAAAGCTGAGGATTTCTGTGAAACTTCAAGCATTTGATCCAGACTAGCTCTACCGACCCTAAGCATTTTCCCACGGATCGGTCTCCAGACCTAAAACCTTGGTCACCAAACAAAACCAGCTCCGCGCACTGATTCTGGCCTTCCTCCTGGGCATCCTCGGCCTGGGGAAGGCTCTCCTCCCCGGTCGAGTTCTTCTCCCCCAGGATATCAGGACCTTCGCACCCTTCCGCGAAACCCTTACCCCCCAACAACAAAAGGCCTTGGACCTGGAAGCGGTCCCCCAACGCCAAGACAAACTCCTCCAGTTCCTCCCCTTTGACACCGCAGTAGGGCAATCCTATCGCAGAGGACGCATCCCCCTTTGGGAACCTCGCATCCTTTGCGGTCTGCCCCTGGTCTCGCAAACAACCTCGAGAGCCTTCTACCCCACGGCCCTCCTCTTCACCCTCTTTCCTCCTGCAAAGATCTATGCATGGATCTATCTCTTGCACTTAGTCTTAGGAGGTCTCCTCGCCTTCCGTCTCGCACGTTTTATGGGGATCAGCCTCGGGGGCAGCTACATCTCCCTCGCATCTTTCGAACTCTCCGGCTTCGCCTTCGCCCACATCCACCACCCCATGATCTTCTTTGCGGCGGTATGGATCCTCCCCGTCCTCGAATGCACCGGGCGCCTTCTGCGCCATGGAGTTCCATCCCGGACCCGCCTCAGACTCGCCCTGTCCCTTGCGGGAGCCACCGCCCTCTCCTGGTTGGCGGGCTTCAGCCAGGCGAGCCTCTTCCTCTGCTACATTTCTTTCTTCGCCACCCTATGGGTCTTCGTTCTTGAAGCCTTCATCCGCAAACCTCCGCATTTCCAGCCATCCCGCTTTTTACTCGTCGGAGCGGGGCTACTCATCGGTATCCTCTTTGCCTCTGTCCAAATCCTTCCTTCCCTCGAAGCAGCCCGAGAATCTTCGCGCAGCCCCGCTCCCCTCGAGTTACTACGACAAATCGCCCTGGCCCCCGTCCACATCCTCGAGTTCTTTCTCCCCGGACTGATCGCCCCCGAACGGGACATCCTCCCCTTGCCCGGAAAAGTAAGACCTAGCTTCTTCGCCTTATTGCTCCTTCCTCTTTCCAAGGCAAAGGCCCTTAATAGCGGCGCCCTCAACCATACCGAGGTGGCCATGTCCATTGGACTGTGGCCGATTCTCTTGGGGCTTTCAACGCTTCGGCCGAGTTTCACCCGAGGCCCGGCCATCCGAAGGCTTTGGATCATGGCCCTCATAGGCATCCTCGGGGCCATGACCGCCCCTGGAATTGCCCAGGCTCTTCATCTCTTACCGGGACTCAGCGTGGGAGATTTCAAACGCCTCCTGATCCTTCCCGCATTCGCCCTACCCTTCCTCGCCGGGTTCGGCTTTGATCAGTGGAAAGCCAAAAGCCGCTTACCCGCCTACGTGGGAATCACTCTCCTCCTCCTGGGGGGTGCAAGCCTCCTCGCGGGACCAAACGGCCTCTCCAGACTCTTTGCTTGGGGCTTCGACTTGCGCTTTGGAACAGGAACCGGCCGCCAATTCCTGCAAAACCTTCTTCCCGGCGAAGCTGCCACCAACCTGGCCATCCTCGCTCGCACCCTCCTCCTTGCCGGGGGAAGCCTCCTCCTACCCACCCTTCTTCGCAAACAAAGGGTGTCCCTCATGCTTTGCCTCCTCGCGGCTCTGGCGCTCGAGCGGCTCCCCCATATTTGGAACCTCAGCCCAGCCCCAAGCGCTTCTTCCCTCCAGGCCCCCCTCCCCCTTTTCCCGACAACAAAAGGGGACACCCTTCTTTCGTCCCCCCCCAAGCGCCTGATCCGGCTGGAGCCCAGCGGGGACGAGGCCCGCCCACCGCAGGACGTCCGCCTCCTTCCTCCAAATCTTCCCCTACTTTTCGGTCTCTCGGACACGATGGGTTATGCCCCCATTCCCTCAAGGAGGATCAGGAAATTTTTCGAAGCCCTGGAGCCAGGATCCTCCACCCAGGGGGCTGGCCTGGGTTGCCTTCGCCAAGAATCCTCCCTCAACCACCCGCTTTTTGAGCTTCTCTCGCCCTATTTCATCCTGACTACAGCAGATCTATCCGAACACAAACAATGGAAGCTCGTCGGAAGCACGGGAAAAACCAGACTTTACAAGAACCGAAGCCCCCGGCCTTTGGTGGAGATCCTCCCCCCCAATCCCAAGGCCAAGGTTCAGCTCCTCTCCTACGCTCCAGGTAAGATTGTCGTAAAAACCCAACTTCCCGGGGACGCGCCACCTTCCAAACTCTTCTTTCGTGAGGCCTGGGCACCGGGTTGGACCTATGAGATCAAAGGCAGAAAAACCAAAAGAGGCATAACAAAACCCGAAAAAATCCTCTTTCAAAGCCTCGCCCTACCAAAAGGCGCACATACGATCCACCTCATCTACCAGCCCCCATCTTTCTTGCTGGGTGAACTCCTCTCCCTCCTAGGGCTCATGCTTGCCTTAATGGCCTGGTTACTCTCCCGGTTCTAGCCAATCTTGGGCATCACCGCGTTTCCCCGGAAGGGGGTTTTCCCCCAAGCCCTTTTTTCTTCGAGACCAGCTTTCAAATCTTCCTAAAGCTTGGAAGAACCGGAATCGATCCCATGAATCCACAGCGTTCATCAAGCGGTTCATCGCATTCAACAGCCTCACTGGCTATCTTTTCTCCCCATGGAATTAAAGAGAAGTAAACGATCAGGAGGAGCGAACCTTTTCTCCATTCTGTTGCTTCTTGTTGTCCCCGCCGTTCTCCTCTTCCCCTCGTTATTCGGAAACCGAGATTACGTCCCCTTTGATCTCAGCACCTTTCCTCCTTGGTCCGTGGGCCTCGACAAACCAACTCTGGATGCCAGACGCCAAGGCGGAAATTATGATATCACCGAGAAAAGCATCCTATGCGCACAGGAATACCGCCTTGCCAGGGATGAGATCGTAGACGGTATTTTCCCTCACTGGGATCCTTATGTGCGGGCGGGCGGCCCCCTCTTCGCCAACGCCCTCAACGGTTTTGCCTATCCCACTCATTGGCTCTTTTTTTTGACCAGCCCAGAAAAAGCCTTCGGCTTAGCGGCATGGATCGCCTTCGCCCTTGCAGGGATCTTTTGTTATTTCTTTTTGCGTGCGGTGGGGCTTGGAATCCTTGGGGCCCTCTGCGGAGGGCTTGTATTTCAGCTATCGGGGACAATGGTCGCGAATGGGCATTTTTTCATGCGAATGGAGACGCTCACCTGGCTACCCGCCGGTTTTTGGGCTCTCCTTTCCCTTCAACGGCATAGGGGGGCTGAACGTATCCCCGCCTTTGTGGCCTTCGCCATTGTCCTCTGCCTGACCTGGCTGGCCGGCTTCCCGCCCTTCGCAGCATCCTGCTCCATCGCCTTCGGTCTCTATGCCCTGGCGCTTGCGGGCCGAACCCTTCGCCAAGAGGGCAAGGGGCCAGCTCTGTCCTTTTCGTTTTGGACCGGAGCGGCCATCCTGACAGGCCTCCTCCTCCCCATGGTGCAGCTCCTACCCATGCTCGACTATTTCCCCGAGTCGCAGAGGGATCTTCACCAGCCCCTGGCCGCCTTGCTCTCTCAGGGGCTTGACCCCATAGGTTGGTTGGACTTCATCTTCCCCTCACCATTTGGAGATGGGACCCTCACCCAAGTCCTCCCCTATGACCGGAACCCCTTTTTCTTCCTCGGTTGGACCCGGACCAACCCCGAAACAGGCAAGCTCTTCTTCCCTCCCAATTTCGTTTACACCGAATACGCTCTCTACTTTGGGGTTGCCCCGCTGCTTGCCTTTATTGCCGCTCTTCTTCGCCCAAGCTTCCGGATTCGGCGCTTCGCTTTTTTAGCATTCATTGGCTTCCTTCTTTTCGCCAGCGGGGGATTCTTTTTCAAGCTTTTCGCCGCATTTCCGGTCTTTCAATCCTTTCCGCCCATGCGATTTGCGGGGCCCGTATGTTTCTTCGCTGCCATTCTTGCAGGTATTGGATTCGACCTCAATCTGGCCACGATGAGCAGAAGATCCAAGATCCTCCTCCTTGGCTTAGGGACAAGTCTGCTCCTCTTTGCAGTGGGGGCCTACATCTGGTCCTCATGGGCACTCGAAGACCCTTCCTCCCGTACTTCTTGGATCCTCAAGGGCATTTCCTACAGGTGGTCCGCCAACCTTCAAAACGGGAGCGCCCTGGAGATGGCTCGCAACATTCTGGGCCCCTATTTCGCTCCGAGCCTGGAACGGCTTCGAGACTCTTCTTTCCATGCATCCCTCTTTCTTCTTCTGGGAGTGATTTGGTTTGCACTTCGGTGCCGGCGCAGCCTTCGTAGAGGCAGCAATCTTGCCATGGCACTCTCGATCACGGCTCCCGTCCTCATCATCTTGGACCTCTTTCCCCTGGCGCACCGGCTCAACCCCATGTTCCCCCACCGGGAACTTCCCGATACAGCCGTGCATCGATTCCTCCGCGACAAAAGTATGGCCGCAAAGGAACAGGGAGGTTTCATGGTTGCGAGGGTGTCCCGCAAACCGGGGGCACCGATTGCTTTACCCCCTAACCTCCTCATCCCACTCAAGATCCGAGACCTGAACGCCTATGCCTTTCTCGACGCATGGTCACACAAGCCCTTCCTCAAAATGTACGGCAAAAGCCAAATGATCCGCAACTTCTGGCTGAAGTCCCTTCCTGCGGACGAGCGGCTCGGATATGGCATCTTCGATCTATTCGGAGTGCGCTACCTCTTAAGCACCGAAGAACTGGAAGAACTAGGTCCTCCCGCGACCTCCCCGATGGAAGGTCCGGGGGGTAAGTTCTTCGTCTACGAGCGCAAGACCGCCTTGCCTCGTGCATTCTTCGTCTCCAACCCTTCGTTGGTCTCCGACGAAGAAGCCCTGAAGCGCCTCACAAGCAGCGAGTTCAATCCCCGTCAAAGTCTCCTCCTTTCGCACCCCTTCGGCACGGACGGCCTGCGAGCCCCTCGGCCAAAGGAACTTCCCAAGGTTCGAACCCGTAAAAAAAAGGGAGACCCACAAATCCGTTTTCTGGAGGAGCGCCCCTCCTCGATCAAGATTCTTATCGAAAACAGCCCTGGCGGCTGGCTGCTCCTCAGTGATGTCGCCATGTCACACTGGAAGGCTCACCTCAACGGCCAAGTCGTTCCCTGGTGGCGGGCCGACCTCTCCTTCCGTGCCCTTCGAATCCCCCCCGGAGACCATGAAGTCCTATGGACCTATGATCCAGGCCCCTTCCTTAATGGTCTTTGGCTCTCGTCCTTCTCTCTCGCAAGCCTCCTCATCATCCTCCTTTGGTGGAACGGCCGTAAGCCCTCCACTGAAGAGGTAAAAGATGAAACCACTCTCAGCTCATGAGCCTCGTTCTTCAACCACTCGCTTCAGGAAGCCTAGGGAACGCCACCCTGATTCGTGGCAAACAGGGTTCCCTTCTCATCGATGCTGGCCTTTCTAAAAAACGCCTTGTGGAGCGCCTGCAACAAGTCGGACATCGAGCCGAAAACATCCAAGCTGTCCTTCTCACGCATTGGCACAAAGACCACACTCGGGGAGCCGGCCTCCTCTGTCGCCGCCTCGGTATCCCCCTCTATGCCACTCCGGCCTGCATGCCGGCCCAAAAGCCCGAACTCTTAAAACACCCCCACACCTTCTCTCCCGGCGAATCTTTTGAAATCGCAGAGTTTCAAATCGAGACTCACCTCCTGCCTCACGATGCTCCCGAAACCGTCGCTTTTTTCATCGAAGCCCACGACATTCGGATCGGCATTGTCACAGATTTGGGTCATTCCCTCGACCCTGACCTCCACGCCAAACTCCAGGACCTGGACGGACTTCTCCTCGAATTCAATCACGACGAGGAAATGCTTAACAAGGGGCCCTACCCTCCCTTCCTCAAGGAACGGATCCTCTCCAACCAGGGACACCTTTCCAACACTCAAGCAGGCTCGCTTCTGGAACGCAGCCTCACCCCCCGCCATCGTGTTCTCTTTGCCGCCCACCTGAGCAAAACGAACAACCATCCAAGCCTGGCTCGTAAACAAATCCAGCAAAGCTGCGAAAAAGCAGCGCGCAGCGATCTTGAAGTCCGGCTTTGCACCCAGGATCAACCCGCGAAAGCATTTTGGTTTTGACCATGAATCGTGTGGGGATCAAGCTCCCTCATGGTCCCCTCCCATGGAGGATATGAGGGGCAAGGGTCTCTCTCTCAAGTTCCCCCACCAGCCCGACGAAGCATGAGTAACGGTTCCCGGCCATCGGGGAGCTGGTGTATCCGTTGTTGGGGGAAATCGACATGGGGAAACGGGTTATGGCCAAAGGGCCTCATCTTAGTTGGAAGGGTGTCCTCTTTGGGGGGATGCTCTTCCTACTTGCGGCCTGCGGGGGTGGAGGCGGAGCCGGTGGCACCGGCGGCAATGTCGGCGGATCCTCAGGAGGGGGAATCGGAGATCTATCCCTGGTGAGCTATTCTCCTTCAGCCGAAGCCGTTCAGGTCGCCGTAGATGCAACTCTGGAGTTCACCTTTGATGGAATCATCGATGAAGACGCCCTCAACGAGGAGGAGTTCAGCCTGACCAAGGATGGGGGAGAACCTATCCAAGGAATCTTCAGCCTGACCAACGGTGGCAAAACGGTTCGCTTCCAACCGGCCAGTCCGATGGAGAAGGCCAGCGATTATGTCTTTACTCTTGCCCCTACCATCTGCGATCAGAGCTTTCGAACTCTTGACCAAACGGTCACCATCCCCTTTCGGACTTTTGACGACATCGCTCCCACCGTCTTGAGTTCTTCGGTTGCGCAAAACGCGACAGGAATTTCACGCACCGTCTCTATCCGGGTCAGTTTCGACGAGGTCCTCGGGGCATCCACCTTGAACACCGATACGATCACCCTCAAAGACAACTGGGGTACAAACATTGCCATCAACCTTGTTCAGGATGGAAAGGATGTCCTCGTCTCCCCGATTCCCGATCTCCCGGGATCCAAACTCTTCACGCTCAAATTTCGTGGAGGACAGGGCGGAGTTAAGGACCGAGCGGGGAACCCCTTGGAATCGAGTTGGGTCCTTCGCTTCACGACAGAGGCGGATACAACTTCTCCCAACCTGCTCAGCTCTGACCCCGAGGACTTGGCCATCGATGTCTCCCCCAGCGCGCGCCTCAGCTTCACCTTTGACGAATCCATGGCCCCCGAGAGTTACGAGCCTACAGGTCTCACACTCACGGACAGCGGCCTCAATCCTGTTCCCTTCACTCTGGCGGCGAATACAACTCAGCGGACAATCCACATCTATCCCAGCGCGAGCCTTCAAACGGGAGAGACCTACACAGTGACTTTCAGCGCGGGGATCAATGGTCTCACGGACGTGAGCGGGAACAACCTTTCCCAGGAAAAAACGGTGAGCTTTACAGTCGGGTCGGACAGCACTGCCCCCAAAATGACCTCGAGCATCCCCAGCGCTAAGGCAAGCAAGGTTTCCCCCAATGTCGTGTTGGAGATCTGGTTCGACGAACCTCTCAAATCCACGACCATCAACTCCAACACGATTTCTCTTCTCAAAGGCGGGACAAAGCAGAGCTTTACGGTGGCCTTGGACTCAAGCTTGGCCAAGTTGACAATCACCCCTTCCTCCCCTCTGTCCTCAAGCCAAGATTACATCTTGAGGCTGAAAGGCGGCTTTGATGGGATCCAGGACAAGGCCGGGAACCCCTTGAATGGGGACAGCGATATCCCATTTCGAAGCTCTGCTTCCAAGGTCCTTCCGAGCTTCATTGTTAGTCCCGACGATGGGGCGGTGGGTGTCCCTGTTACGAGCAAGATCACCATTCTCGCCAACGAGCCCGTGGACCCTTCTACGGTGGATAACACTCGGATCACCCTTAAGAACCATCTCGGGCAGAGCATCGCAGGAACCCTCTCGGTTCGCCGAGGAAATCGTGCCATCATATTCAGCCCCTCGGCCAATCTCCCCTCCGGCAGCAACCTAAGCCTTCGAATCAAGGGGGGGCCCGAAGGCCTACGCCTCCAGTCGGGCAACTGGCTCAGCAGTGACGCTACCTACCAGTACCGAGTAGGATATACCGGAGACACCAACGCGCCCGACCTCACTCTCACCCTCAATGACATCGCTGCCAATCGAAACAAGGGACTGGTCGTTCCCACAAGTGGATTTACTTTCAACATCACCGCCTGGGATAGCTATGACGCAGCCCTCGATTGGACCAGCCTGGACCTGAAACTCAGTGGACCCGGCTCTGTCCCGTCAAGCGACGAACTTTTTGTTTTGGGAAGCTTTACCGCAGGGACCTGCTCGATTCGCCTTGCCAGTGAGGACGCTCTCGATCCGGGAAGCTACACGATTGACGCTACGATCAAAGACACAAGCGGTAATGAAAGCAGTAAGGCGAGCTTGAGCTTTTCGGTGATCGCACCAAGCACGGAGATCCGTCCCTTCGAACGCACACAGATTGTTTGGGTGCAGTTTGACCTTGACCGCGAGGGAAAGGGGAAGGGCGATGGCACCGCGGATTTCGACCAAGATCTCATCAACTATGGGCTGATCACAAAGGGGGATCCGATCGGCAGAAACGCTTTTATGCGCAAGATTGCCATCGACGGAATCATCGCTGCGGCCAACAAAGCATTCCTAAGAGCCGCTGATTCTTCTTCCAAGGGCGTGGACAGCGTCCACATCCGCCTGGTAACCCGTAAACCATGTCGGGCCCCCCATATGAAGATGTCGGTGGGAGGCAATGATCCGGATGGAAAAGAAAAGAGAGTTTATGGAGACGAGTCCACAGGGATTTTGGGACGTGCCCTCTACGACTACCAAAACTCCACCCCCAACGAGAACAACGCAGGAACATCCCCGGGATTAGGAGTCTTTCCTGGAGAACTCTTCCTCTACCAAGCCAAGCAATACCTCGATCTCTACCCCTATTTCATCACGACCTTTGGGCGGACTTTTCGGGGCCTCTCACCCCACATGGGGGGAACCCCAGCAGGCAAACACAGCTTAGATAAAAAGGTCCTGGCCGATGGTTTTGACTATTCCACAGCCAGCCCCAGCGAAAAAGCCCGTTATGACGAGATCATGAACGCTGCCGACGATTTCGCCACGGTCGTGGGAGTCATCCTCGCGCATGAGATCGGGCACTCCCTGGGCCTGGTCGCAGAGGGTGCACCCTCCAAAGGACTCCATGGAGATTCAAGCCTTCACAACTTAAACGCAGGGCTCAAGGACATCATGAGTGCCGTCATCAGCTATGAGAGCCTCGTTAGCTACGAGTTTAAGTTCCGAGCTTTAAACCGCTCTTATCTTCAAGAGAGGACTTTGGTGAAGTGAGAGATATGACCAAGACAGCCAGAACCGCCATGCTGAATCCTCCGTACAGTAGAACTTCTCTTGGACTCGGGACGAGAATCCTCATTCTTTTCAGTGGAGCCGCCCTGACAAGCAGCCTTTGGGCACAGAGAGAACTCGGAACTCTTGAGATCATGAGCCGTCGCGCCGACTTCGTCTTGGTTGCAAAAAAATCCCGAAGCTGGGTCGAGAGAGAACGACGTTACGTCCGTTTCCAGATCCAAGACCGTCTTCGGGGACGGATCGGTGACAGTATTGTCCTCGATGAGCCGGCCCCCGGAGGTCAAAGTAACAGACGCTTTTGCGGCTCCGCAATTGCCTTTCTCTCCTCAAAAAAAACCTACATCCTCTTTTTAAAGGGAGAGGAAAACGCAGTCCGACTTCTCTCCGGAGAACGCTCCATCCTGGAAGATAGCACAAGTCGACGATCAGCCATCGCAGCGCTCCTTCGGACCAAAAACCCCAGAGACCGCGCTCGGATCCTTGTCTCCCAGCTCAATGCCAAAGATCGCCGTATCGCCGAAGATGCAGCCCTTGCTCTTCCGATTCTTCCGGGCCTGGAGAGCAGCAATGCCGGTACAAAGGCGCGTATTCGCGCCACTTTCGAAAACCTCCTTCGCGCAAAAAAACGTGACCTAATGACCTTTGCTCTCCTCCGGACCATGGCACGTCTGGACCCGATGCGCGCAGCACGAAGCGCATGGGGATTGGCTCTTGAAAAAGAGAGCGGAGCCCTGGGAGACTATGGAAGGTTCCTCCTCAAGCGGGCCCTCCCCATCGGCGTCACTCTTCGCAGTATCCCATCCACCACAAATGCGACCATAAGGGGGCAGGTGGCAAACCTCCTCGCAAGCACGCGCCGTAAGGAGGTCATCCCAACCCTCCTTGCTCTTGCCAACAAAACCGTTGGTGAAGAACAGATAAAAACCAGCGCTCTTCTTCTCGGGCTGGGATTGAAAGAGCAAAACCTTCCCAAGAGCCTGACAAAGGATCAAAAAACCCAAGCAAAAGAATTGGCGAAGCGATTCTCCAAACCTCACTTCCGATCCATCCTAAGGTAAACCGAACCTATCGCTTCCTTGTAGGAAGCGAGGAGGCTGAACCTTCACAGATCTATGATCTCGCAGCCGCTCTGCTTCCCCTAACCCCACGCAGGTTTTCAAAAATCAAATTCCAACCCTTCCTCCGTCGATAGGATGATCGGGGCCAAACGGTAACAACCCTCCACAGTCTCTTGGCAAGCTCCTCATCCCCTTCGCAATAAGCCATAAGGGTCCGAAAACGAAACCCCTTGCTCATCCACTTCGCCCGATCCTTTGACAAACTCAAGCTGAACAAATCCACCCATCCGGGCTTCTTCGCGAACACTGGTTTTTTTGTTTTTGTCAACAAACTCACGTCGCAAAGAATCACAGCTCCATCCCCGCTGCCATCCCCTCTAATCAGCCAGTTCCTGGGCGAAGCCGTATTCCAAACCATCCCGGCCCGATGCATCACTCCAAGCATTTCTCCTAACTTTCGGGAGAGTTGAACACCATCGGAAACTGGCGCTTTGAGCCAATCCCTCAGGTTCACCGTCCCCTCCTCCCAGCGGGTCGCAAGGGTCGACTCCACAACCTGGCCAAAGCGCCGCCGTTCCCTCCATTCCAAAGCTTCCACTGCGGGGATTCCCGCATTCTTGAGCCGTAGAAGGTTTTCAAACTCCCTCTTGGCTCGAGCTTTTCGGCCAACAGTCCGCCATCGGAGCGCAGGAGGAACGATGTAACGCTTCCAGCATACTCCACCATCGACCCAAACTTCCGTCCATGGTTCCCGCTTGATCCATTGGCGCTCGGCTGGAGCATCCTCTCCAGAGCTTCCCCCCATCACTCAATCACCTCCCAAAATTGAACACGGCCTGAAGCGCTCCATACTCTCCATGCTGATCACAGTGTGAGATCACAAGCACCGCAGCCAAACCCTTGGGCAGCTTCGCCCTGGGAATTTTGAAAAGATGAGACCAAGGAAGCCCCTTCCCCTTTTTCATGTCTTCCTCGGAATACGTGTAGGAAGCAAGCTTTTTAAAACCAGGAACCGGCGCCACCACCCGGACAGAGCTAATGTGGTGCTCCGGCTGGGTCAAGAGATGGACCTTCACATCTATCAGGATCATTCCTCCCTCATCCTTCAGGTATGTAGTATCAGGAGAGTGAGGATCATTGAGGTCTGACTTGACACCCTGTGGCATCCGGGGAAGCTGTGGGGTTCCTTCATCCTTATCTCCGCCACATGAGCCAAATAAAAAGAACCCTGCCAACGCAACGACGACAAGATAATGGCAAACAAACAACCTGACACAGCCGCGGCAGAACATCACCTAGAATCCTTTGAAGAAAAAACACCGGCGAAGGAATACACAAGCACCCCATACGCTATCCTCATTTCTCCGGTCTCACAAGCACAGCGCCAAGGATGAAAGGTCCTCTCGCATGTTTGGCCTCTGCGGCTCTTTGGGCTCTCGCCGTCACCTTGTTCCGACCATTGATTCATCGTTACGGACCCTGGAGGGTTAACCTCGGAAAAGGAAGTATCGCCCTCGTCGCTTTCATCATCACTCTCTGGGTCCTGGGACAGCTTCGGATCCCCAGTAATTCTGAGGGTATGGGAAGCCTCCAGTGGATCACACTCATCGGTGCTGCGACCCTCGGCATGACAATCGGGGACACCCTCATCCTTGCTGCAGCCCATAGCATTGGGGCTCAGCGAACCTTCCTGATCCAGTGTCTCAGCCCCATCGCCAGCAGTCTCCTTGCCTGGGTCTTCCTCCAAGAAGCCCTCAGCCTCCTTCAAGGCATTGGCATCATCCTCACCATCGTCGGACTCAGCATGGTCATCCGCATGGACCATGCTCAAACACACCGGGCGAGTCGCCGGGGATATCTTATGGCCCTGGGCGCGATGCTCTGCCAAGCCCTTGGCATCGTCCTCAATAAGCCCTCTCTTCAAGTCATGGATGCAGCTCCCAATGCAGCCTTACGCATCGCCCTCAGTCTCGTCGGGATCCTCATCCTCATTAAGTTTCTCGACCGCAAACGCATTCACATGCCCATCCACAAAGACCCAAGCTCCCTCCTACGCCTCCTGATCGCCTCCCTCCTCGGAACCTTTCTAGGCTTCTTTCTTTTCATCCTCGGGATCCAAAACACCAAGGCAGGAATCGCCTCCGCTCTGACAAGCACAACTCCTATTTTCGCCATACCCTTTGCATGGATCCTTGAGGGGACGCGCCCGCAAGCAAGAAGCATTTTCGGGACCGTAGTAACAGTATTTGGGGCTATCACCACAATCTTGGGTTAACGACCCCCTGGGGCAATGACCACGTCTTACTTTGGATGTATGATTCCTCTATGAGCAAGCATTTCGGTCTATCCTCTTTGGGCAATCCATTTCCAGGCTCGGCAATCTCGGGTTTCACGGTCTTCGGCCTCGCAACCTTCGGTCTTCTTAGGTTCCGGACCACCGTCGTCCCCCTGCGGGTCTCCGAAATCCAGAAAAAATCCGAACTGATTTTCATCGGTACCGCAGCCAAGCCTAAAGCCCGCTTTGAAGATGGACATAAAACGATTCGGACTTATGTCCCATTCTTAGTGAAAAAGGTCATCAAAGGTGGCCCAATCCCCAAAGATTTTCGCCTGCGGCTCGAGGGAGGACAGGTGGGCAAGGAGACTCTCAAGATCTCGGGGATGCCCCGCTTCGAAGAAGGAAAAACGTATCTATGCTTTGTCCGAGGAAACGGCAAGAACCTCTCACCCATTACGGGGTTTTGGCAAGGCCTTCTGGAGATTCGAACCATCGGAAAGCGGCAGGTTTTGGTCAACCAAAAAGGCCACGAGCTGATCGGTGTCAAGAACGACCGTTTCGTCTTCGCACTTGGGAAAGTTCCCCAGATCAAGGGACCACCAGCAAAAAAGGTGAAAAATGGGGTCAAGCCTGCTCATCCCAACGCAGAAAAACTTGAGAAAGAAATGAAACAAGGGCGGGCCCAAAAGATTCCAGGGAAGAATGGAAACAGGGTCCCCTCAAAAAAACTTCCCGCCACCCCCATCTACGTTCCCCCAAAAAAGGATCCTGGGATCCGAATGAGCCTTGAAGCTTTTTTGAAGGGGATGGTATAGGCGGCTATTTGGAAATTCGAACACCTACCGCGTTGGTTCCAGGCCCCATAAACCGAAGACTTCGGTCAAACCAAAGACTGTGAATAAAAAACCGTAGGGGCCCTTTTTGGGCGAAGGGGAAAACATTAAAGACAGGGTATGCTTTTCCTGTGGTGCCGCTGGTGCGGCCAACCCAAAGGGGGGTCCAGAGAGAGCCCAAGAGGGAGAGGCCGCCCATGGTGTAAGCATCAAGCACAAACGACTTTTCAGACCCACTGAGAACCAAGATATAGGTCCAACCCTTGCGGGAAGGGTTGACCAAACACAAGCTAGCCCCCGTTGGCTTAAAGGAGGAGAATTGGGCTTCGCTTGCACTCAAAGTGGGTCCGCCATAGTGGGCGGCCCATTCGAGTCTGCTCTCGTTGCGACGGAGGCTTTGAGTGGGAAGGGCAAGAAAGCGAGTATTGTTGCTTTCGTTGGATTCCTTGAGGGTGCGCCCAGCGTCCGCGATGACCCCAAGATATTGAGCCTTAGTTGTGTCTACACAATAGGGGATTCGGTAAAGGTCCTGGACCGTCTTTGGGACACCTGGGCCGAGTAGGCCAGTCACAAAGGTGCCGAGGAGAGTATCCGCTGTTGAAATCGAACGGTTGTTCGACAAAACAACTGCTGTCGTCGAATCGGCGGCCGGGACCCGCCCAAGATTTCGCAAGCTGGTGGTCACGGGGGTGAGGACGCCAGCCTGTAGGACCTTGGCCGAGGTTTGAAGACTCGTGACTTGAAGATCCGGCAGAACAGGAAGGACAGTCACTTTGCCGATCCTTATTGCATTGTCACTCTCGAACTGTTCCTTCACCTTTTGCGTGGAGTCAAAGACGACACCCACATAGTAGTTTCCTGGCTTCATTCCGAGGGGTATTCGGGCTGAAAACTTGTAAAGGCCATTGCTATGGGCAGCCCAATTCCGTGTGAAATAATATTCTGCGATGCGGGTATCATAGATCGAGATCGTGGTGTTGGTGGAAAGGTAGATGCCTACGCGCACCCCTCTGCTACCCCCGTTAATCATCGTGTTGCTCTGGTTTTCAAGATAGACAGGGACCTTGATGGTTCCCCCTGGGAGATAACTACCAGTAGAATGTAAGCGTTTGGTCCTGCCCAGGGCAGTCCCCGGCCCATTCCAACAAGTGGCCATGAGGTTGTAAACAATGCCCTTGGAAGGATAGAGAAAACGAATCCCCTGCTTGTCATCAGCATGAGGCATCATCCCCGAGCCGTTCGCGTGTTGCACATTGGCATCAGAGTAAAAGGGATTCATATTGGTTAACTCAAGCCCATAGTGGACCAAGCCGAGGGCATGGCCTGTCTCATGACGAGCAACACTCCGAAAATCAAAACCACTTCGCGTCAAGGAGGGATCGGTTGAATAGGGAATCCATCGCCACTTGCTGTTGAACCAGATATCGCAATCGACCATCCGATTCCCGCTGTAGTGAGTAAAGGTTATACCTAGCCAGCTTGCTGATGATTGTTTGGTGAAAACCCATGCATTCTTTCCATCATTATGGTTGGAGGGATTCACACGCATGTGATTGTAAGCCACCCGCAGCGAGGTCCCTCCAGCAAAGCGCCAATCCGACATTCCCCAGATGGCTGCTTTGTCCCATGCAGATCCTTTTGGAAATGAAGAAGGATCTAAAGAAACCAAGTAATTCACCCCACCCCTTTGGGGCCAACGCGGAGCCCCCTTGTACGTCCCAAAAGAGAGGAAGGAAACAGCGCAAAAGAAACCAGAAAGGACCAAGACAGCCAAGCTGGTAGAAGAGAGCTGAGGACCTTTGATTGGTTTACGCATATTGGGGACCTGAAAGAATCCTCAGAGAAGAAAGAATGAGACCCTATTGTACATGAAGAAAAGTCCCTCCGCTTTCTGCTGCAAGTCGCCGCATGAAGTTCAGGTTGTTCCCTTCATCTCCAAAAACGATTGTGTGGATTTTAACTCGTCGGAGTTGATTTATTTTTTTTACTTCGTGGAGAATCCTGCTTGGATCAACGATCTCTCCAGAGGAGGGAGCCCCATCACTGAGCAGGTAGATAGAATCAAAGGATGTCTTGTAGTATTTGTCATAAAGACCTCGGTCCGCCATGGTCAACCCTGCCTTTAGCGCGCCGAAAAGATTGGTAGAACCCCCAGGGGTCGTTTCCCAAATGTACTGGAGGAGGTCGGCTTTGTTGGATTCGGTCATCGAAACAGGCCGGGGACGCCCCTTGGGATTAGCACGCCAAATGCTGACTTTGGTCCCGAAGAAAATAACATTCGCAACGGAGTCTGGGGGTAGAGCCCGAATCACCTTCTCCAGTTCTTTCTTAACGATCTCATACTTTGGCTTCTTGGCTCCCCTGGCATACCTGGTTTTTAATCGGACACGCTCAGCCATGGATCCTGAAAAGTCCACAATGAAGAGATTGCGTTTGCTATGGAGATCAAGGTTGAAGTATTTGACATAATCAGACTTGGAACCTGGTTTTTCCGAAGGTTTTCCCTGTCCTTTTTTCTTGGCACCGTAATGAAAAGTGGGACCCTCTTTCGCCCAAAAATCTTCCCAGAATTGAGGCCGTCCTTCGGCCATTTTGATCCCCGTCAATTGCTCGAGGGCACCGTGGATCTGATGGAGAAGTCGCTCGCTGCGGTTTTTACCTCGCTTCGATTCTGCCTTGAGGGCTTTGATCAAGACAGGAATGGACTTGGAAGACTTGAGACGAACAAGGCCATCGACCACAGCTGCACGAACCTGCCAAGCGGGGTTTCGAAGGATGGTTTTTTCCAACGCGCTTAGAACAAGGGGAGTCATCTGTTGCCCGTAAGAATCCTTGGCCTGGTTGGCTGGAAGGGTCTCATCACTGTATGGAGCAAGGAGTCCAGTAATTGCTGCAATAGCGGCAATCTTGAGATTAGGGTCGCGTTGTTTGAGCAACTTGAGGACAGATCCGATCATGCCTTTATCGCCAAGGCGGGGCAGCACGAGCAATGCTTGGATGCGATCAGGGACGGAAAGATGCCCAAGGCGTTTAAAAAAGAGTTTCCCAATCTTTTTGTTTGCGCGGATACCGAGCATATCAATGATCGCAATCCGCTCTAAGACAGCAGCTTCGCCCTTTTTACGCTTGGCCAATTTCTTGAGAAGCCAACCGTCCACAGCGGGATCCTTGATCTTTTGGATCAGCTCACGGGCAATACTCCGGACGATCCCGAGTTGGGCAGCAAGCCGCCGATACTTATTTAAATCCGGGTTAAGCTGAAGGGTCAAGACAGAGAAAAGTCGCTTGGCCGCAGCCAGGTCATTGCCTGCCGCGATCTTCTCCGCACGCACTCGGAAGGCATTCAACTCCCTCCGATTCACCCGTCCCTTGACCAAAATGGGCTTGTCCCCCCTCGCATATAGCTCGAGCCAATTCTCGAACTTCTGCACATCCTCAAGGGTCGGCCCCCTATTTTTAGCTTTTTGGGCAAAACCTGATCCCACAAAGAAAAGCGAAAGGAGAAAGAAAAAGAAAAAGGTATGGCTCTTCATTGGCGATCGAAAAAAGGACCTAAGGACTAAGGGGGACACCCATTCTACGAGAGGAACCCAAGAAAATAGAGGGGTTTAGGCTCTTGGTCACGGTTTACCCTGCATGAGGGCCCTTATGGGAAGCTTCTCCGAGACAAGGTGATTCGGGAGGATCACCCGTCTTTTTGGAAGGGTGCTTTTCCATAACGTCCTCGGCGGGCATCACGCAGACCGAGGAAGATTCCCATGACATTGCCAAAGCGGCCGAGAACAGCATAGAGGAGGAGACGGCCCACAGCTTCGCTGAGGAAAAAAGCCCAGAAAGCAAGGCCGATGCAGCCTTGGGTTCTTGCAAGCCTTACTCGGTTACGGAAGCGATAGTAAAGATGAAGTTGCTTTGGTGTGCTTGAAGAAAGGTCGTGAATGGCGTGGGCTTTGGGGGCCAAAAAAAGGGATGCCCCGGCTTGATGAAGACGGAGGCAGAGGTCGGTTTCTTCAGCAACGCAAAAGTATTCAGAGTCAAAGAGCCCTACTCGTTCTAGCCAACGGAGATCGAGGAGAAGGGTTGAGCCGCAGATGGTTTCGACGGGGAAAGCATCTTCTCCCGATTCGAGGGCGGAGATGCCTGCATCCTGATAGGTCATTTGAGGGCGGGTCATAGAACCGCCGCTGGGTGCAAGACCCTGGTCTTGGGGGAGGAAGTTCATGGCACCCACAGCTGCGGCTGCCCGGCTGTGGGCGACGACCAGCAGCTCAAAAAGGGTGTCCCTCTTGACACGGACGTCGTTGTTGAGGAGCAGGACATAGGGGGAGCTTTGGTCTTGGGAGAAGGTTTTTAAAGCCTTCTTGAGAAGCCGGTTGTGCCCGGCGGCAAAGCCGAGGTTTTTGGGAGAGCACTCAAAGGAGAACTGGGGAAAGGTTTGGACAAGGTCCTCCCATGCCTTCCTGTCAAAGTCGGGGGAGGCATTGTCGAGGACATGGACCTCGGGCTTGACCCCCTCGCTTTTTGCGAGTGCTTCGAGACAAGAATGGGTGTCCCCCATTGCTCCCCACTGGAGGATGTGAACGCGGAGCCTCTGGTTTAGAGGAGGAAGGTCGTTCTTGATGGGTTCGGGGGCTTGGGCCGAAGGGGGAGAAGGTTCTTGTTTTCTTTTGGAGAGAGATTCGACGAAAACCTGGACCAGATCCGGATCGAAAGCCCGAAGAAGAGCCCAAAAGAGGAGGATCTGGGCTAAGCCGATAACAAACATGGAGGGAATCGGGCCACCCGGCCAGAGGAAACGACCTAAGAGGCCGAGGGCTAGAGCGGGAACAAAGGCCATAAGGCCTGCCTGGCTAAGATCAAAAAGGGAATAAGCGCAACGCCGCAAAGTCCAGCCAAGATAAAAGGGAACGGGAATGGCCCAAGCAGTGAAGACACCCAAGGCCATCCCCGTTGTTCCCCAATGAAGAGCAAAGATGCTGCCAAGGATGGGAACCGTCACGGCGAGAACGATGGAACTCTTGACGATGAGATCGTTGCGCCGAGCAATACTGGCGACATCGGCCCAATGGCGAAGGCTGCCGCGCAGGAGAACGAAAACCATGAAGACACGAAAAACGGGGACCGCTGCATTCCAACTGGGACCAAAGAGCAATCGGATCAACGCGTCGCCATGCACTAAGCCCACAAGACAGGCTGTCCCAAGAAGAGCAAAGGAGGCTCGGACGCTCAGCGAGAACACCCGTCGCCGCGCGGCCCAGCTCTCCCCTCCTGCCATCATCGATAGGGACACCCTTCCCAA
>JALSSW010000171.1 GCA_026984035.1 Planctomycetota bacterium | reverse complement strand
CAAGGTCAAGACCTTCGTTGGCACTTCGGAGAACGCAATCGGAACCCAGATTTGGACAGCACTGTTAGCTGATGATTCCATCAATCCCCCTTTTATTCTCAGAGGGAAAGAAAAATGCCTGTCCCCGCTGAGTCCTTCCCTTCAACTTCTTCCCATGAAAGCCAAAGCGTTACTGTACTTCTCTCTCTTTTCGCTTCCCCTCCTTTGCCAAAGAGTGCTTGCGCAATCCCTCTCTCCTGCAAGTTTTTCGGTGGGGTTTCGAAATATGGGGATCTCCAATGTGGGGTCAAAGGGATCCAAGACTTTGTGGGCTAAGGTCTATTATCCTGCGACCAAGGCGGGAGCCTCGGCGCCCATTCTCCCCAAGGCAGGGGGCTGGCCCGTCGTTGTTTTCCTCCATGGTTATAGTGGCCTGGGTTCCAACTACCCCGATCTTGCGAACCGGCTTGCTGCCATGGGTTTTGTCATGGTCATGAGCGATACAGCCCGGTTTTCCCCAGACCTCCAGCTGGATGACGGAAAGGCCCTCTTTCCCTCCCTTGTGGGTGAAAACAAGCGGAAGGCTAGTCCACTCTTCGGGGCCTTGGATTTGCAAAGAGCGGCCGTCATGGGGCATTCGATGGGTGGGGGGAACAGCCTTCGAGTTTTGGCCGAAAACCCGGGTTATCGCTGCGGGGTCGCTTTGGCGCCCTGGGACGGAAAAGGATTTATCACCAATTTCAATTACCCTCCCAAATATGGACCCAAAATCCGCCAACCTTTTTTGATCCTTCATGGGGAGGGGGACAGCCGTCTGGATTGGAAACAGACCGCCCTCCGTTGGTTTCAATCCGCGACCAAGGTCCGGGGCCTTTCGGCCTTCTGGCTCCTGGACAAAAATTGCGATCACAAAAATGTAGCTCGCCTTCTCAGCAGCTCGACCAAAACAGACAAGGAAGTCTTCTCAAAGATCCTGGGTTTTGCCGGGGCTTGGTTGAAGCGCTTCCTGGGGGACAAGGCTCCAGAATTGGAAGCTGTTTTGGGACCGAAGCTTGCTTCGGGGAAGTACCTGCGCCAACTCCGGCTTAGGGTGGGGGCCCCAGAGTTTTGGATCTCCGGGACAGGGCGTCTGGGTGCTCCTTTGGGCTTCAGGCTCCTTGGGGAGCCGGGCATGGGAGTTCTCTTTTTCGCAGCAAAAACGGGGAAGTTGCAAACTCCCTGGGGGACCCTCCTCCTTGATCCGAGGACCATGCATCCCCTTGCCGCAAAGTTTCTTGGGGCTTCGCGCATTTTTGCCTTGGATCAAACGATCCCAAAAGACCCCTCCCTTGTCGGCCTGGGTATTCCCTTTCAGGGGCTCAGCCTTTCCTCAATCCTGGGCCTTCAATGGAGCGGGCTCCAAAGGCTCCAAATCAAGAAATAGGGTGAAGCGAAGGGTCTTCAGGGGTGAGTCTCTGGTGCTGCTTAGGTAAAGACCCGTTTTTCGTCCTGGTCTCGAAGCAAGGCATCGGGGATGGGTTTGCGGCCCGCAAAACCATCGTGGAGGCCGTGGTACCAGCGAACCTGTTCCTCATCCGAACGCCAACAGAGGAGGACTTCTTGGCCGTCGATGATGGCTGGGAAATCCACAAGGCCGATTTCGAAGTTCCAGTCGCGGAAGGAGCAGCCGATCTGGGCCAGTTCATGAAAGAGGGCCGCAAGGCGATCCTGGGCCTCTTCGATGCCGCGATCCTGTTCTTCGGATGCGGGCTGGAGGCCGAGTTTTTTCAGCTGCTTTCCGGTTTCGAGGATATCGTCCACAATTTTCCGGACGAGGGGCAAGCTTTTGTTGGCGAGCGCAGGTGTGAAGAGGCGAGATCTCATGACGGTATTGTGGGCTAAAGGGGGGCGCTTCACCAGGAAGTTGGAAACATTTCCGTTTTGAGGAGGAGGGGGGGTTCAAGGAGAGAGGGTTTGGGCCGAGAATGAGGCTGGGGCGAGAATCAAACCGAGGCGAAACCAAGCGCGAGGAAAACCCTATGCCAGTGGATGGCATTCCAGAGAGCAAACCGATTGGAGATGGCCAACCTGGAAGAGAGGGGTGGAGCTCCCTGGGAGGGCGGCAGGGGAAGGGGGAAGAACAAAAACCCCTGATCCGAGGCAAGGATCAAGTGCAACTTCACCCAAAAAAAGAACAGGCTTTGGCCGTTCTCAGGCATAGCCTTCTTTCGGGAATCCAGAAGGCCTTGGGCTTGGAGATGAGGCCTTTGCCCTATGGCCAGGAGACCTGTTGGACCCCGGAAAAAGTTGCAGAACAACTCCTGAGTGCTGCAGGGCAGGCTCTTCAAGAGGCCATGCAAAGGGGAGTATCAGAAGCTGCGAGTCTTCTTCGAGAGGGAGCGAGCCAAGGAATCGAGGAGGCTTTGGAAGTCCTAGGCGCCGACCTGGGGAAGGAAGCGGGTGAGGCGGTGACCCAGACGCTTGCCCTTTGGGCGGAGGGGATCCAGCGCGCGGACTCTTAAGCTTCGGGCCCTCTTCCCGGTTTTCCCCTTCGATCCCTGTCCATCCCTCACCAGCCAATCCGGTAGCAAAGCCAGCGCCCCCCAATGGGCCCGGCGGTGGTCTGAAGGGGGACACCCTTGTTTTGCAGTGCTTGGAGGCCCCGGTAGAGGGCTGCCGCGGTGCTGCCGGGTTCTTGGCCGGGGGGGGCTTCGCGAAGGGGTAGGACCAGAAACCTCGGATGGAAGGTTTTTTCCAAAAGGCCGAGTGGGTCCCTGCTTCGCCCGAGCTTGACCTCCTGCCAAGCCCGCCAGGCCTCACGGTCTTGGGCCCACATGAGGGTGGGATCCATGACTCCTGTAAACACAAGCCCTTTGGTCGCAGTCCCGTAGATCAGGGGGGAGCTGATGCCCCAGTCCGAGACCCAGACGACATCCCCTCTTTGTCCATGGGCGCGGAGCCAGCTGGCCACCTTGTGCAGGGAAGGGTAGCGATTGGCCGCAACACTGGGAGCGGCGTTGGTGATTTGGATCAAAGCCAGGGGGAGAGCGATGGCGAGGACCCCCAGAGGCAGTTTGGGTTTCCAGGACACCGCCAGGGCGAGCAGGACCACAGGGCTTGCAACTTCCAGGAGGCGTCTGCTCAGGAGACCGGTCAGGAGGATAAAAAGGACGGGGAGGAGGAGAGCCAGGGGGATGCGCTTTGCCTTGGCAAGGGGAAGAAGAGCGAGGCCTGTGAGCAGGAGGGGGGCGTTCCAGTAGAGGAGATCCGCGAAGCTGTAAGGGAGAAACTCCGTGGGGAGAATTTGCATGTCTCCCCTCAGGATGGCCCAGGGCATTCCGAAATTCATGAGACCCAGCAAGCGTAGATTCGCAGGGAAGTCGGGCCGCAGAAAAAGGGCGGGGATCCAGGCAAGGAGGAGGAGAAGGAGGGGTCTCCAAGAAAACCGCCCCCGATGCAGGCGGGTTCCAAGGCCCACAAAAAAAGCGCAAACCAAGGGAAGAAGCCAAGCACCGTGGCTGAAACAAAAGCAAAGGCTCAACAGGGGAGTCCTCCAGAGAGGAGAGACTGCCCCCCCCAGAGGCCTGCCCCCCGGAAGCCTGTTTTCGGGGGCAGGCCCGATTAAAGAATGGGTGTCCCCTTTTGGAGGGATTTCGGCGTCTCGGACGAGGGAGGCGAGGAGGGGGGTGAGGAAGCTGAGGGCTAGGGGGAGGTCCCGCAGGGTTGTGGAGCGGAAGACCCAGGTGGAAGAGAGGGCGGGGAGGAGGAGAAGCCAGAGAGGGGATGCCTTGGGGAGGAGGATGCGAAGCGCCCAAAAGAGCCCCAGGGCTTGGGCGAGGACAAGGCCCCAGACCAGGGGAGATGCAAGATTTGGACCGAGATTCTCCCCTCCGATCAGGGCGATGAGGCTGCTCAGGAGGAGGTGTTTGTCCGCGAAAGCCTCGGCATACATGGTCCAACCGGCAGCGGGGATCCTGGCGGGGAAACCATGGCTGGCCAAGGTTTTTCCCAGGAAGAGGCTCCACCAAGAATCAAAACCCACCGGGGTGGAACCCAAGGGAACCAGCCAGACAAAGGCGAGGCAAAGGAGGGCGAGGACCCCAAGGAGTTGGAAGGGCTGCGCTTTAGCCCTCATGAATCACGCAGCCTAAAAAGATCGGGCAAAAGGGCTTAAGAGAAGGGGCGGAATCATGTGGGAGAGTGCCTAGTTGGAGGCCGTTTTGCTGCCAAGATAAGAATCCAGGCAGTGACGGGAGTCCTTATCCATGTTGGTGAAAAAAACCGCCACTTCGTAGGAATCCTTTTCTTTGCTCACTCCGGGGACAGGGTCGCAGCGCACGACTGCGCCTTCAGCGACGAAATCTTCCTTTTTATTGAGATTCATCCGGATCTGCACAAGGGTCATTTCAGGGACAGGTTCCGGAAAGTGGCAACAGAGGCCAAGGGCGGAGATGTCCTTGAGCCGTGCGCCCGCTTCCAGATCCCGTGCGCAGAGGTTCAAAGGTAGGTCCGCTTCAAACCTAGGGGCTCGGCGTCGTTCGGAAGGCCTCTCAGTGGGCCCATTGGAGGGTTTGGTGGTCGTCTTGGTCACGCTTTGTTCTCCAGGTCAGGTCTCACAGGCCGGGAGGGTCCGGCCCAAAGATGAATTCAATGGACCGGGAGTTTACCCTTGGACCCTGTCGCATCGAAGGAAGTCCTGCCGCTTCCCCCGAAAAATTGTCTCAGGGGGTGCCAGCCTTCCAATTCCCCCATGATTCGGGGAAACTACCGGGAGAACTCGCTCTCAGGTCCTTGAAGGACCTTTCCTTATGACCCTTGACCCTAAGAAATGATCCTTGGGGGGGAGAAAAAAGACAGATGGCCAACTTCAACAAAGTCCTTTTGATGGGAAACCTGACCCGGGATGTCGAACTGCGTGCGACCCAGGGGGGGACCCAGGTCGCGAAATTCGGCATGGCAATCAACCGGAAGTGGACGGGGAGCAATGGACAGAGTAACGAATCGACCTGCTTTGTAGATTGCACTGCTTTTGGAAAACAGGCGGACGTCCTTGCGAAATATGTGCGACGAGGAAGCCCCCTCTTTGTGGAAGGGAGGCTTGAGTTCAGCAGCTGGACGGCCCAGGACGGAAGTAAGCGGAGCAAACTCGCAGTCGTTGTTGAAAATTTCCAATTCCTTGGATCGGGCCAAGGTGCGGGTGGTCGGGCCAACGGCGGGCAACAGTCGGGGAGCGGCGGAAACTTTGGCGCTGAACCTGAGATGGGGGATTATGGGGAAGGGGGATATGGGAGTGGGAGCCTGGAAGCTGGAGATGTCCCTTTTTGAAAAATCCATCTTGGGACAAAGGCCTTCTTTAGGCCCTTTCCTTTAAAGGTCCCCGGGACTTTGGATGCCCCCAAGTGCATCTCGTCTGAGGTTTTCTCCAAGCTGCTCAAGTTTTGGACGCTTTTCGTCGATGGCGGACAAGAACCATTTTGGGAACAGGGCCGTTTCTCCTCGTTCCCGTCTGATCAGGGAAGGGGACCATGGAGCCGAAAATCGACGTCCTGGCGACTCTCGAGGCGAAGGCCCGTAAGACGACCATCGAAGAGTTGCAACAAAGAGGCAGGCGCCAGCTCAAGGTGATCCGTGCTTCGGAAATCACCGGGATGATCCAAGAATCGATCCGCAAGACCCTGGAAGCGTCGGAGCTTCTTCCTAGAGAGCAGGTGGATGAGCTTGTGGATCGGGCTAGTGCGGAATTCGAGGAGCTGAAGGAAGCCCGCATCAAGGAGCAGCACCGAGCTCGGGAGATGGAATCCAAGCTCAGGGCTGTGGAAAAGGATCTCGATGAAGCCCAGAGGGAACTGGAGAGAGCCCAGCAAGAATGCGAAGCTCTGCGCCGGCAAGGAGGGGCAGGCGCTTCCCAAGCTGGCATGGGTGATGGAGGGGCCTCCGCCGCCGTCATGATGAAAATGATGGAAGAACTTATGACCCTCAAGGCCCAGGTGCAGCAGGGTGCCCAAGGGGCTCCCGCTTCTACTGCAGGTTCCGGGGGAGAAATGAACGGGCTTGAAGCACAACTCTCTAAGATTGCCGGAGCCCTGGATGAGAAACTGGATCGTTTCGGCAAGAAAATGGGACTCAGCTCAGCTGTGGACACAGCCCAAGTTGATTTTTCCAAGCTTGCCGATCGCGCGCTCGAGGAAAGCTCGAAGCTCGAATCCAATGTGGACGATGTCGAAATCGAGAAACGGAAAGGAGCCGGGATTATGGGCAACCTCGACAAGATCCGAAAAATGAGAGGTGGCGGATAAACCCGGTTGGGAAGGAGGTGCTTCCTCCTTCGAGCCTCAAGAAACAGAAAGAACCAAAGAAAGAAACAGGGAAGAAAAGGAAGGGAGACCAAATGGATCAGGAAAGGACAGAAGCCCAGGACACCGACTTCGAAACCGGAATGGAGAACGCAAGCGGTTCTGCCACTTCCACTTCAAAATTATTGGGGCGGGGACTGGACATCGGGACCGCCAATATCGCTGCTGCGGTGCAGACCGAAGAAGGGGGCATCGAGGTTGCGGTGGAGAGGAACGCCTTCTTGGATATCAAAGCCGATGTTTACTCCAAGAACATGTTGACCAAGCTCAAGGTTCCCTATGTGGTCCATAACGGAAACTTGGTCGTTCTCGGCCAATCGGCCTTTGAACTTGCCAATATCTTCAGTCGGGAAACCCGTAGGCCCATGAGCGATGGACTGATCTCTCCTTCGGATGTAGATGCACTCCCGATGATCCAGCTCATCATCGAAAAGGTCCTCGGAGAGCCGGCCGAGCGGGGTGAGAATTGCTATTTCTCCGTGCCCGCCGAATCCATTGACGCCGACAACAACGTCGTCTATCACCAAGGCCTCTTCGAGGGTCTCTTGAAGAAGATGGGTTACACCGCCAAGCCGATGAATGAAGCCCATGCTCTGGTCTTCGCCGAGCTGGCGGACCAGGACTTCACCGGGATTGGTCTAAGCTTTGGTGGTGGAATGGTGAACGCCTGCGTCAGCTACAAAACCATCCCAGCCCTCCAGTTTTCCGTGGCTCGCGGGGGAGACTGGATTGACAAAAACGTCGCCCAGGTTCTCGGGATCAAGGCCAGCAAAGCAACCGCTCTCAAAGAGGGTGGCATGGATATCCGGGATCCAAAAACCCGGGAAGAGGAAGCGGTTTCCATCTACTTCCGCAATCTCATCCATTACCTCATGGAGAACATCCAGGTCCGCTTCCAAAGTGGTCAAGACATGCCCACCTTCCCCGACCCTATTGATATTGTGTGCTCGGGTGGGACCTCGCTGATCGGCGGTTTTATCGAGGTCTTCCAGGATGAGTTTGAAAAGCTTGACTTCCCGATTCCGATCCGCCGCATCTTCCGTGCAGAGGAAGCCTTGAACTCCGTTGCCAAGGGCTGCCTGGTTGCGGCCGCCATCGGCGAATAGCTGCAAATCGGATCTTTCTTCCCTTTCGGGAAAAGCGCACGTCCAGGGGAAAGCTCCTGGACGTGTTTGCATTGGTTCAAAGACAGGATTTCCCTAGGAAGATTTTCAGGTTTTTTCGGAACACGAAGCCCTTTCTTACTAAAATCGTTTCCTGTCTTTTTCCCTTTGCAGTTCTTGCAGTTTCCCTTCCTTCCCAATGAGGTCGACATGTTGATTCTTCCCCTCCTCCTGGCTTTACAGGGTTCTCCAATCCAATTGGAAAAACGAGTGCCCCCTCCTACCGAGCGTCCTTCTCATGCACCTTCGCCCAGCTCTGGACCCAACCTGATCAAGCGCGGCCCCTTTGTTTCCATCCAAGTCAATGTGGATGCACAGGGCGGAAACAAAAAGGGCGACGCCGCCAATGAACCCTCCATTGCCATCGATCCCACCAACCCCAAGCGCATCGCCATCGGTTGGAGGCAGTTTGATACCATCCGATCTTCCTTTCGAAAAAACGGGTGGTCTTACAGCAAGGATGGAGGCAAGACTTGGGCCGCAGGCGCGACGATCCAGAACAATCTGTTTAACAGCGACCCCGTTCTCGACACGGATCTGGGGGGCAAGTTCTATTACCTGAGCTATCCTGGTGGCCGAACCTTGAAGCTTTTCCGTTCCAGCAACGGGGCGCAGAGCTGGACGGGACCCACCTTTCTCACCGGTGGGGATAAAGCCTGGATGTTGGTCGATAAGTCCGCTTCCATCGGCAAGGGAAACATCTATGTCATTTGGCAGGTTCTGCACGGCCCCAATACTTTTGTGCGTTCCACCAATGGCGGAACT
>JALSSW010000170.1 GCA_026984035.1 Planctomycetota bacterium | reverse complement strand
CGGGATTCTCTTGCCCAACAAAGGGTGTCCCTTTCCCGCTTGGATAAACTCGATCTTTTCAGGGGTAGCTGCCACCCCGACTGCGGCCGGTCCCTTGGCATCAGCGAACACGTAGTAGTACTCACAGGTCCGCGGGCCCTTGCGAAACAGGGCCTGGACCTCATCCAAGCTCCCGCAAGTTTCGAGGGCCTTACGCATCAGACTCGCCATGGGGACTCCATTCCACTTGCCGCGTCCACCGCCCCCCATCTCCCCCAATGAAAGCCCTGCACGATTCATTCCTGTGACAGAACCCACAAAACCTGCATAACCGACATTGGCGAAGGCATAGCCATCCTCGGGTTGCACGACAAATAGGCAAGCCGCATCCTGCAGGCCGATGGCTGTCATATAATCCAGCACCCGCCCGTGAAGGAGGACTCCTCCCTGAGTCGCCTTGCCGAAGAGAGCGAAGCCGGAACAATGAAAGTACTCGGGTAAAAGGTTCGCGAGCCAAATTTCCCGCTCGGGGATCCCGGGAAGAGCCGAGGCCAAGGCCCGCAGTTCTCGCTTTTGGCGAAGCGGAATGTGAGGCCGAAGAATGCGAAGGGCCTTTGTCATCTCCCCTGGAAAAAAGTGTCCGCTCCGCAGGGTCTCCACCGCCCCCACAAGATGCACGTAACTATCGATCGTGGACTCGATGAGAGGACCCAAGAGCTTGCCATGGGCCTGGCCGATCTCTTCGGGGCTCCCGGAAAGCAGGACCACCCGCCTTCCCTTGAAGTAAAACAGACATCCGTGGGGAAGGCTTTTTTCGGGAAGCCTCCGCTTCGGAGGCGAAAAACCCGGGAGGTAAAGACCAAGCCCCCGCCTCAATCCACGGAAAAGAGTCTTTTCGAGAAGGGTCCGATCTACAATTTCAACCGAGGCCCCTTTGGGTTCCCAATCAAATCGGAAGGGGCTGAGCCTTTCCCGCACTCGGATCTTGTCTTGGGCTGCCAGCCATGCCTTGGCGAGAATGCCCAGAAAACCGCCGCCTTTGGGCACGGGACTTCCAAAGAGTCTTTGCCCAAAACCATGGGGGTTCAAGCTGTCTTTTTCTCCACCAGGGCCGCGGGCCAGCAGAATGCGAGCCTTACGGGGAAACACGAGACGCAACTCAGAAGGACTCCAACGAAGGCCAAAATTCACATCCTTGAACCGAAAGGAGATCCGAAAGCGATCTTCTTCGGGCCGTGCAAAGGAGAAGAAAAGCTCGGGACCTTTCACCTTCCTGGAGAAGGACACCTCAAAACAAAGGCTGGTCCCCACCTTGGCCTCGAACAAGGTCTTTAGAGGATCCTGAGCAGGGAGAAAAGACGGAAAGGAAAACAGAATGGAAAGACAGGGCCAAGAGAATCGATTCATGCCCCTATCCCACCAGATCCACCCCCCTCGCGGCAAGATACAGAAAAGACAAAGGGAAAGAACTGAGGTCCGAGCTCGGCATACTGGGCTTCTACTGCATAAACCGAATCGTCTTCACAAATTGTTCGCAGAGCCCCTCGAACTTCTTTTGAAAAGAATAGACCAACACCCCAGCATCCTCAGCCCAACCTTCTCCAATCACAAGATACATCCTTCTGCCCCGGATCAAAATATAGACCTGGGCCAGGCGGTTTTCTCCCCTCCGCGTCGATGACCAATCCCGCTCAATCTTCCACCGTGAGACAAAAGCCCCCCGCAATGGGCCAGCATCCATCGAGCCAAGAGAAGTTTTCTTCACTCTGTAGTTGTCGTAGCGCCCCCCCAGGGCTTGGCGAATCTTGGCACCCAAAAAGTTATCCCGATCCGGCCGGGAGGAAGGATCCAGCCCAAGGTCCATCCCAAGGACAAAGAGCTTAAACCCAACCTCAACGTTCTTTCCGGTAGTCTCCACAATCGTTTTGCGCAGAGGGATGAAAACGACCTGGGCCTGGCTGCCAAACCCTACAAGACGTTTGGGCCGAAATCCGGGAAAGGGTCCCGCCCGCAGATTTAGCCGCGGGTTTTGATAGCCCTTTCTCACGAGACGACCTTCGTCGGCGAGTCCTAGAGGATGCACATCCACAACCCGCCAGGATCCAGAGGTCGCTGCGAGGGTAAACCTCTGGCCTAGCCCTCCGGGTTCCCCCAAAGCTTCAATCGCCAAAATAAGACCAAACTGCCCCACAAGACGGGTTTGATTAAAATCCAAGTTTGTTCCAAGGCCCGGAGGCATCTTGCGAATCCAAGGGCGAAGCTGCATCCAAGACTCCCCCTCCAAACCGAAGGTAAAGCCCTTGGGGTGAATCCATTCCTCCAACCCTGTCTCAATTTTTCGGCTCCGCCAGGTCCGAGCGAAACCTTGGACCGCCTGCATCCCTCCTCCCAATCCCGGCATCTCGGGTCCCTTCTCTCCATCGAAAACAAAGAGAACTTCCACCGATTCTTCTCGTGGCACCGCACTCGCTCGCGCCGGAAAGGCAAAGGAATACACCCGACTCTCTCCCTCAAGGCTGACTTCCTTGGGAGCTGGATCCATCGCCAACACCCTGGATCTCCGAGGAAGGTAGAGGAGATGGGTATGAGCCATGCCGGGGTACACAGAAAAATGGAACCTATGAGCGAAAACCCCGAAACGCTCCTCCAGAATACGCTTGGGCACGGGAGTCCTTTGGACCTCCACTTCGAAACTCGTAGCCCTTTGGCCGGGCTGGAAAGCCAGCCAAGACTGAGTTGGATCCTCCCCGGGAAAAACAATGGGTGTCCCCTTTGTGGGTTTTAGGATTTGGGGGGGGCGTGCATCAGCGAAATCCCGGAGTCCCCCCTGGAGAGGGATCCTGATCCGTTTCCCGCCGGCTTTTTCAAGACTGCCGGAGACTTTGTTACGCCAGGAGGTCCAACCATCGGCGGAAACCCGGAACTCGGTCCAGCTTTGAGGGATCCCGGTCTTTAAGTTTTGCTTCCACTGCACAGAAGCTTCAGGAGGCTCAATGGAGATCTGCGTTTCCCCTCGCGTGTAAAATGCAACGCGGAAACCACCCCAGGGAACCGGACTCAAATTGCGAGGGTGCTCGAGATTGAAGAGCGAGACTTTCCCTTCGGGCCAGCGGTAGTCACCCCCGACCAGGGCGGGACCGTCATTCGGATCGAGGACCCATTCCGAGAGGCTGCCAACCAAGTTGAAACAACCGATAAGGCTCTCCCCGCGCTCGGGTTCCGCCAGAGGAATGGACAAACTTCCTCCATTTGGATGATGGACAACTCGTGAGGCGTCGTAATGGGTTCCCCAGGGATAAGGCCATGCAAGCCCCAGGTTTCCCGCGAGAAGGAACTCATCCTTGGTAGGAAGATGCCCTCCAACCCAACGAGCATAAGCAAGTGCCCCCTGGAGGGACACCCCGCCCACGGGGCGATCCTCGGCGCCTTTGGGACAGCTTTCTCCATTCCATCCCAAGGGCCGAAAGACAATCTTCAAAAAGGGATCTTTGATCGATGCGAGGAATGCAGCGTAGGCGCTTCCCTTTACTTCATCTTTCTGAAGGAGGAAGGGAGGGATGCTTTTCTGGGAGGATCCCGAACAGTAAGCCAACCCAGGCCGCACCCGTTTTTTCATCAAAGCTTGAACCGAAATGCGTTGGACACGGTCCCGTTCGACTTTCACAACAACTAAGCCATCCACATATCCGGGAGCCTTCGCACGCACCAAGTAGGTTCCTACCGCCAAAGGTTTTCCCGCCACAAAATCAAAGCTCGCTCCTAAATTCCCATGGTCATCCACCGGTGAGATTTCCACGCGGGCAAACCCGGGCTGGACCTTGAGCTGCAACTCTCCTCTCCCCCAGACTTTCTCCCGCAAATTTTTTAAGGCTGCATTTTTCGAAAAATGCCCCACCGTCGCATCTAAGAGCCTTTTACACTCGGCAAAACGCTTCTTCCGGTAAAGTGCCTCGATCTTCTTCGTCAAAGCCGGGATCCATGCTTTTCGAACGAGAACATCTCCCAAAGATTTGCGGGCCTGCACGAGGGCATTGGAAGCCGCCCCCCCATCCTCAGCTTCCAAGGAAGCGATCGCTGCGGCGAGCCGTTCTTCCCCCTTTTGACGATCCAAATAGGCTCGCCCCCCGATGATCCCAACGCCCAGCAAGCTGACCACCACAGCTCCCAAGAGGGACGAAACGATCCACTTACGGTTACGTTGGAATTTGCGCAGAGTTTTATCCGCGACACTCGGCCCCTTCGTGGAGATCTCTTTCCCTCGAACAAAGGCCCATAATTCCTCTGCGAGCGATTTGGCGTCCGTAAATCGGCGAGAGCGATCTTTCTCCAAGCAACGCATAATGATCCTTGCCAGATCCTTAGGCAGGGAACTGTTGAGCTTGGTAGGATCCACTGGGTCCTCTTCTAGGATTTTCCGCATGATCTGGCTGGGATGCTTCCCCTCAAAAGGTGGGCGAAAGGTCACCAGTTCATAGAGGGTCGCCCCCAACCCGTAGACATCCACCCTTTGATCCAGGTTGACCTCACCTCTCGCTTGTTCAGGAGCCATGTAGGAAGGTGTCCCCACGGCATCCCCCGAACGAGTGAGTCCCCCATCCATTTGATCCCGCGAGAGTCCAAAATCCACGAGCACGGGAGAGCCATCCGGTCGCACCAGGATATTGCTGGGTTTCAAATCCCGATGGAGGATGCGCTCCCGATGAGCCTCAAAAAGAGCATCCGCGATCCGTGCGCACCAAGAGGCTGCTGCTGCGTAAAACCGAGGCATGGGACTGGCCGGCACCCAATCCGGACAAGGGTAGCCTGCTTCTTCAAGAAGACTCTTGTGCATCTCAGCAGGGTTTTTACCTCGCACTTTTTTCAGGCAGTCTTCGAGGGAAGGGCCTTCCACCATCTCCATCGCGAAGTAGTGGATGCCATTCTCCTGTCCGATGGTGTAAACCGCCGCAATCGCTTCATGCTGTAATCTCCCTGCTGCGGCAGCTTCACGCTGAAAGCGGGCCAAAGCAGCCATATCCATGGACAACTGCGAAGGAAGAATCTTCAGGGCCACCTTTCGCCTGAGAGAATCCTGAACCGCTTCAAAAACGATCCCCATTCCTCCGCGCCCCAGCTCCCGAAGGAGACGGAATTCTCCGATCTGCTTGGGACCATAATTTTTACTCTGGACCATGGAGGATTTATCGGGATTGCCCAAGGGAGTCTTGACAAGGGCTTAATCAAGGCTTGACCCGAAAGGCTTGCCTCTCTATGCTTACCCGGCATTTTTCTGCGGGAATGGCCCGCTGCTCAGGACGGTCCTGAGATCACAATCTCCAATTCCCCAAGGGAAGGGAACTCAAAGAACATGGCGCAATCCAAAACGGAAGGCTTCGGCAAGTCGATCCCCCTCCAGCTCACTGAGGAAGTCGCTGGCTCCTTTCAAAAAACGGTTCTCCTCCAAAAACGCGTCCGCGAGCTTGTTCGAGGACAACGAGCTCTTTACGAGACGCGCGAAACCAACCCCATCGCGATCGCTCTCGAAGAAATGAAGAGAGGTTTGATCGACCTACCCGAGCAAGAGGGAGAAAACCTCTAGGATCCCCCCAAAAAACGGGTTTCCAAACAAGCTAGAGATCCCTTGTTTCCATCACGGTCTGGACATTGATCCAAACTCGCTTGGAGTTGTCATTGGCCCGCACATTGTTCACAAGCACCAAGTGGGCCAGCACTTGTCGGGCCGATGCAGGTCCTACCACTTGGACCTCGAAACCATGAGGAAAACCGTTTCCGCTCGGATCCACGATCCCGAAAGCTCCGATGCCCCGGGAGGCCCCCGAGATGTTTGCCGCAATCGATAGATTCTGTGAACTCAGGAGTTTGAGGGTCGACTTTTTTGCATCCATGGGGACTTGAAACCCAGAGGGGACGGGGTTGCGTTTTCCATCCACCTCAATCTTCTCAAAAGCAAGTGTAAAGTCTTCCCCAGGTTTCCAAGCATAGCGAATGGGCTGAAAAGGAAAGGCCGGCTCATCGGGATTTGTCCCCGCATACAAGTGGGCGCAGACATTCTCTTGCTCAGCGGGATCTGCAATGCTTTCGATTTGGGACAAATCTGCTAGGGGAGGAGAAACCCATCGGACAAGGTCAAAGGAGTTCAGGTCCTTGCTGGGATCCTTACCCCCTACCAAACGGAGTGAATAGAGGATGAAGCGATACACATCGGTCCGCACAAAATCCCCGGCTCCCGAACGATCAAAACGATCAGTGCGCTCCTGCTTGACAAAGAAAAGGATGTTGCCCGTCTTCAATTCCGTTGCGGTCTCCTTCTCAAAGATCCCATCACTGACAATCTTCGGAAGTCTCCCCGCGATGAGACTGACTCCCATCAGATTCATCCCGGCCAAGTAGGCATTCCCTTCTGCATCATCCTGAAACAAGCGCGTTGAACTCCCGACATCCCGGCGTATTTGATCCAAGACCCCTTGAGCAACCAGGGTTGCAGCCGCATTTCTCTCGGCAAAGGTCTCCGCTTGCTGACTCCGGAGAGCCAGGGATACAATTGCCGCAACAAGGGTCCCGATCAGAGCCAAAACCACAATGAGCTCCACAAGACTGAAGCCCTGGGCGTCCCAAGCAATCCTTCTTTCCTTTTTATGATGCCCTCTCATGGCCTCACCTCTGGATATAGATTTTGGTCTTGTGGTAGCTGTAATGGAGCGTCGCATTCTTCCGGTAACATTCGACCAGAAGGAGATAGGATCCAGCCGGGAATTTCGAAGCTGGCGTCGGCCAGTTATAGGTCTCGTCCCCTGTTGCGACGTCGTCGACCAGATAGAGCGTATTCGTAGGCTTGGTCCCTGGTGTCGCGAGGCTGTCATCCTGCATGTATTTGAAAGTCCTTCCCCCATCGTCTGAATACATCACAACATATTGCAAGTTGCTCTCAGGCAGACTGAAGGAGGAAGAGAAGGAAGAGGTATATTTGATCCCATCCCACCTCTTCCAGCTCACGGACCAAGTCACGGGAATGCTGCTGGGATTGTTCAACTCGGTGATATCGGTAGGTGAAACCAGTTCCACTCTGGGAGGGAGAATCACACCATTCGTAATGGTACTGTTTCCCGCTTCAAAGAACGAATGGAGCAAACTGAGGATGGAATATTTGGCAATAAAAGCCGATCCCGATTCCGTTGTTCGATCCAAGCCATTCACCACGATGTGGGCGGTTCCTGAACCGTCCGGAAGGTTCAAACCAACCAGGGCTGAACCCTGATTCCCCCCCGAGTGCTGATAGTAGGTCTTCTCGATGCCCGCAGAAAACCTCGGATAGGCTGAAGTGTAACCCCACTCGTCCCCCACTCCGCCGCTATAGCTGATGGCGACACTGAAAGGTCGGCTGATCTTGGTCGTGGTGGGAAGCGGGAAGTTGTAATTCTGAGCCAGTTCATTTCCGGCCCCGACCAAGGTTCCATTGGTCCCGGAGGCGAACTGATGGTGAAAGGTGGAACCACTCGTTCCAATATTGAAAACTGAGGTACAACCCTCGGTAGCCGTCCGGCGTTGACTGTTGTGCAAACGAGTCCCATAGGGGAGCCTGACATTGATATCATAGCGCTGATCTCTATAGAAAGAGCCAGACCCATTCCCAGCGGGGAGATTTCCCGAATTCAGCCACGTGGAAGCAGCGGAATCGGGGTAGAGTTCTCCGAGCCAGTACATCCCCCACCAGTAGTTTGGATTCGACCCTCCTTCCCGGACAATCTTTTGATATCTAAGAGAGGAGCTTCCCCCACCCGCGATATTGTCCACATAGCCGGTTCCCGTTCCTCCAAAGGGTCCCTTGTGAACCGGAATCGAGTTGCTATATCCGTTGGCACTATCGTACCCGATTTCATTTCCCAGCCCCATGTAGTAGTAGGAGAACCCGGTCAAGGTGGTGTAAAGACTATTCGTCTTAGCCAAGGCTGTGCGCAGGAGTTGGGCATAACGTGGGAAGTCAGCTTCGATTCGCCCCCTCCAACGGTCCCGCAGCCGGTTTGTATCGAAGCCCGGCCACCTCGATTGCCCATTTTTGGATCCCTCGGAGAAGTTATCAAAGTACCAGTTATAACCATCCGCGAAGGTCCCTCCCCCATTCTTAAGATCCGCGTAGGGGCAATGCCTTGGATCTCCAATAAACTGTGCCCTCTCGGTAAAGGGTACGCTTTCTGGATCCAACACCCACCAGGTGTAGGTCTTACTCAGATTGTCGGGCTGATATGGGCTCGGATAGACCGTCCCTGTAGCGAGGTCTTCCCCAATGCGCGTCCGAACCTCCACGGTGTGGTCTTCAAGATCCCAACCGGTAGCCAAAGAAGAATCCAAGACCTCCTTTGGGATTGTGATTCTCCAGCGAGCTGTGTTTTTCTCAA
>JALSSW010000169.1 GCA_026984035.1 Planctomycetota bacterium | reverse complement strand
AAAAGGAACAAGGAGAAGTATAAACATGTCCATGGAACAAAGCCCTTCCAAGGGGAAACCTTCTGCAAAGAAATTGCCGAAGGAACTGCATCTTTTTGACCTTCAACAGAAGTCCATCACCGAACTTCTGGCTTTGTGTAAACAACTTGGGGCGGAGATTCCACCCCAACCACATCACAATGAGTTGGTCCTTCGCATCCTCACCAACTTCTCCCAAAAGGGCGGGACGGTCATTGGCCTCGGAGTCCTCGAAGTCCTTCCTGACGGCTTTGGCTTCCTCCGCTCCTCCGCGTACAACTACAACCCGGGACCCGACGATATCTATGTCTCTCCGTCCCAGATCACCCGCTTCGGATTAAAAACCGGCAGCACCGTAGAAGGGCAGCTTCGCCCCCCCAAGGGAAACGAAAAATACTTCGCTCTCCTCCAATTACGCAAAATCGAAGGAATGGATGGAGAAAGGCGACGCATTCTCCCCCCCTTCTCCGAACTAACTCCCAGCTATCCCAGAGAGAGGCTCCTCCTGGAGACGAAGACCGAACCTCTGTCCACCCGGATGATCGATCTCCTTGCCCCCCTGGGCAAAGGCCAGCGCGGCCTCATCGTCGCCCCCCCAAAGGCCGGCAAGACCCAACTCCTTCAGGACATCGCCAACGGGATCGTAAAAAACCATCCAGAGACTTTGCTCTTCATCCTTCTCATTGACGAGCGCCCGGAAGAAGTCACCGAAATGCGTCATGCTGTCCAAGGGAAGAACGCTGAGATTGTCGCCTCTACCTTTGATGAACCCCCCTCCAAGCACATGCACCTCGCCTCGATGATCGAAGGCAAAGCACGCAGACTCGTCGAAATCGGGAAAGATGTGGTGATCCTCCTCGATTCCCTCACCCGACTCGCCCGAGCCAGCAATGTGGAACATCCCGGATCCGGGAAGCTCCTTTCGGGCGGTTTAGATGCAGCAGCTCTTCAACGTCCCAAGCGTTTTTTCGGATCAGCAAGAAACATTGAAGGGAATGGCTCACTGACCATTCTTGCTACGACTCTGATCGAAACCGGAAGCCGTATGGACGAAGTCATCTTCGAGGAATTCAAGGGGACCGGAAACATGGAAGTGGTCCTCTCAAGGAGCCTCGCCGAGCGACGCATCTTCCCCGCGATCGATGTATTGAAAACAGGAACAAGGCGCGAAGAACTCCTCTTAAGCCCCGAAGAACTCAAGCGGATTTGGGTTCTTCGCAAGGTTCTCTCGAGTCTTTCCACTGAGGAGGCGACCGAGCTTCTCCTCGACAAGCTGCGCAGGACCCCGACCAACGCCGAGTTCCTCGCCCAGCTTAAAAGCGAGTAAGGGGTCAGAGCCTTTCCCCAAAAGAGATCCCCCCGGGATCAAGGCTCCTACTTGATCCTCTCCAAAAGCTTCAGCACCTTGTTTAGCCGCTCTTCCAAGATCCGCTGGCGCTTCAAAAGCCTTCGATAATCCAGGCGCAGCCGATCCAGTTCGGAGAGCTTTCTTTTTGAGACTGCTTTCCCTTTTCTAAAAGGACGGCTCCGGGCCTTTTTCTTGACCTTGGATGCCTTCTTTCCCTTTCTCTTGAAGGTTCTCTTGTTTTTTTTCGGGTTTGCCTTGATTCCCAAAAAACGCTTTAACCTCCGGCCAAGCTCATCGGGTGGAAGGTAACCCGTGAAACTTCCCATCGTCTTCCCCTCGGGGGAGAGCATGACCACATGCGGAATGCTCTGCACGCCAAAGCGATCCGCGAGCCTCGCGGCCTTGTCCACATTCACCCGCACCAAAACGCAGCGCCGAAGCTGAGGAACGACCCCTTTCGCCTTAAAGCTTTTTTCCAAGAGCTTGCAGGGCCCACACCAATCCGCATAGAAGTCCACCAGAAGAGGACGTTTCGTCTGTTGGGAGAGGTTGCGGGCTGTCTCGAAATTCGTAAACCATTTGGTCGGAAGAGGGGATGGGGTGATGCGCCTTTGCTTCCCCACTCCGCCAGGTTTTGCAGGAGAAGAGCCATCCAGCAGAGCTTCGAGTCTCAGCCGTTTGCTGCCGCGCAGCACCCAAAAGGTGAGCTTGTTCCCCGCCCCGGCAGAGCGAATCACCGACACGAGGCGGTCTACATCTTTTATGGTCTTGCCACCCGCAGCCACAATCTGATCCCCCACTTGAAACCCCGCCTTTTGAGCAGCCGAGCCATGGTTCACATTCTCCACCCAAATCTTTTCGCCTTGCTGTGCAATCTCAACACCAAGAGTCCCCGGGCGATGTGCTCGCACTTTGTGCTTTCCAAGCTCTGCCTTCTTCTTTGGGACAGGTGGCAGTCCTTTCTTTTGTCCGGCCCCAGTTGCAGACCTCCCCTTCTTTCTTGCCGAAGGAGGAAGCCCAAGAACGACTCGAATCGGAAGCTCCACCTTTCCTCGCAAGACCTTGAATGCAACCTTAGTGCCCGGCTTCATCTTGGCTAGAGCAGCTGCAAGGCCGTCGAGATCCCCTCCTACAGCCTTCCCTTGAAAGAAGAGAAGGACATCCCCCACATGGAGACCGGCTTTTTTCGCAGGAGAACTCGGAAAAACCTCGGTTATGGTGATCCGGCTCCCCGAGCTTTCTGCATCAATACCCAACCAAGCAGTCTGGGCAGGGAGCAGCCCCGAAAGGGTTAGAGAAACAACAAACATCCAAAGGGGTCGCGTGATGGCAGCCATCCGTACATCTCCTGGAAAAACCGTTGGTCTTGGGGAATACAAGGGACCATTGTCCCCTGGAAGCTTCGATTGGGAAGGGGCTATTTGCCAGATCTCTTTGTTCGTTTGCCCGCTCGCTTCTCTTTACGAGCGGCCTTGACAAAGCCAAGTCCAAAGCCTTCCTCTTCCTCACCGAACACCGCGTCCAGACTGTCGGGGATGGAATCCATCGACTCAATCATTTCAAGAGCTTCGGTCGCCGCTTCGAGGGATTCCTCGGTGCTCATTGCATCATCAAAGAGGCTTTCCTTACCTCCTGGAGGCTCCAAGATCCCACTCGAGGCAAAATGCACCAACATGAGCCCCAGATCAAAGCGACTCAGCCCCACACCGTTTTGAACATCCACGAAGGAAGTCTTCCCTGTCAAAAGGCTGAGAACTTTGAGTTCGATGGGAGCCAGGGGGAGTTCGGCGATCTTGTGAAACAAATCTGGGGCGGGAACAATCAGCTCATGGAGATCCGGAAATACCCGCCTGATCCTTCTCCAGTCATCGATGCGCTTATGCCCTTCCAGGAGGACAGGCATGACCGGAAGCCCAGCGTGATACTTCTGGACAAAGTCCGGGATCTCCTTGATGGCCTTGTAACGAAAAGCGCAATCATCCGGATCAAGGAGGAACTCATAGATCAGTTCGGCGCCGAAACTCCGGAGATAAGTCTTCACCGTTTCGGGCTTTAGAAAACCCTCTTCCAAAAGACCGAGAAGAATGGGGACACCCCTTGCCGTGCGCCCCTCATTGACGCGATCGCAGAGTTCTTCACTGACTTCCCTCCAGCTTCCCGGACGCTTCCCGGGGAGGACTCGTCGGTCCAAGCGTTGGGGATCAATAAAAGCAATGAGTCCGTCCAAAAAGTGGAGATCCAATCGTTGCCGCTTAGTCTCGAGGGTCAGAACCCCAGTGTGTTTTCCCGCACTAAGGAGTTGGAACAGTTCCTCAAGGGAGATGAAATCCGCCCGCCCTGCCAGGTGGTAATCGGGAACAACTTCCTCGGTAATCACCCGATCCATGACGTTGGCAAAGTCCGAGAGAGCGGAACCCGTCAGAACCGAACCCAAAAGAAACTCTGCAGCCCGTAAGGGGTCCCCCCCCACCTCTGCGTTTTTATAGAAGGTCCGAAAGCTTCGGCTCAGCCTTGAGAAAAGGACTTCTGCAAGGAGATCTCTCGTTTCCCCTTTGGATGCCTCAAAGGACGCCTTGCGCTGAATGAGCTTGCGGATCCTCCCTAAAAGGTGACGAAAATCTTCCTCCGCCTCCTCAGCATTCGTACCCAGGACGGAGCGAACCGTCTCCAGAACGTGGGCGGAAAGGTCCACGATTTCCGCCTCAACGGAATCCGGCTGAATATCCTCTAAGGGTGTCCCCATCGCCTCCCTACATCTATTGGGTTGTCTTTTTTCTCTTGATTCTTTCTCTTTCTTCGACAAGTCCCCTTCAAGCCTTGATCCGGAAGGGGTACAAAATAGGTGAATGCCTCCCTTTCTGAGCAAAGCCATCCTCTTTGGGGCAGGGACCTTGGGTCTCCACGCCCTGATCTTCTTCTGGGTTCCCCTCCCGGCTTCCTGGATCGAAAGAATCCATGCCAGGGGGATCTTCCCCATCCTCCGCTATGTCCTCGGAACCCCTCTCTCCCTGCTCCCTTTTTCCTTCTCCGAACTCCTCATCCTCCTCCTAACCCTCCTTGTCATGCTCACCCTGGGACGATGGGCATTGGGCAAAAGCCTCAGCACCCTCCCCTCTCTACTCCTCTGGACCCTCCTTGTCCTGGGACACCTCTACTTTCTGGGCTTCGGATGGCTGTATCGACGCCCCTCCCTTATGGCCCGGCTGGATCTCCCCCACCCAAGCATCACACAAGCAAGCCTTGGTGAGGTTGCCCTTTCTCTGGCCAAAAAAGCAAAGCGCCTTCGCTGCCCCCCTCCAGCCCCCGACAGGCTGCCTGCCCTCTCCCTGGAAGCAGTTCAAGCGGTTCTCCCCCTCCTCCACACAACCCCTCTCCCTCCCACTCGCCTCAAGGCCGTCATCCCCAGAGGCCTCCTCCTGACCTTCGGAGTCTCCGGCATATTCTCCCCATTCACTCAGGAAGCCCATTTCGACCCCGGGCTTGACCCTCTGGACCTTGCCTTTGTCACAGCCCATGAGTGTGGACATCTTGCAGGCTTTGCTCCCGAGAACCAGGCCAGCTTCGTGGCATGGCTCGCCCTAGAACACTCAGCTCAGGATTTTCTCCGCTATGTTGCTGCAGTTACCGCACTTGCCCACCTTGAAACCTATCTCAACCCGGAGCAACGAAGGAAGATGCGAGAGGTCGCTGGTTCCGCTGTTTGGGCCGACCGACGGAGAGCAAGAGAAAGATTCGCATCTTTCCGCTGGAACCTGGGAGCAAAGGCGTCTGGAATGTTCTATGACCGATTTTTAAAAGCCCAGGGGGTTTCCGAAGGCCTTCGATCCTATAACACCTTCGTTCTTCTCATCCTGGCATGGAAAGAAAAAACCGCGAAGTCTCCTCGTTGACAACCATCAAGAAGACAAAAGCATCCCCGAAGCATCACACGAACTCCTTAGAGAGCCACACGAATGAAATTTTTTGATCCCCACATCCATATGTATTCCCGGACCACCGATGACTACTACAACATGGCCCTCGTCGGGATCCGAGCCATCCTCGAACCCTCCTTCTGGCTGGGTCAACCTAGGACTGCCATTGGGGCCTATGTGCATTACTTTGACACCATCACAAAGTTTGAACCCACCCGGGCCTCCGAATATGGGATTCAACACTTTTGTGCCATCGGAATGAATCCCAAGGAAGCCAACGATGAAGCTCTGGCCATGGAAGTCATCGGAATCTTGGATCCCTACATCGACCACCCCAGCTGCATTGCCATCGGTGAAGTCGGTTTCGACCGGATCACAAAGGCGGAAGAAAAGGTCATCCTCGCTCAACTGGAAATCGCCAAAAAAAAGAAACTTCCGGTGATTGTCCACACTCCTCATGTGGACAAGCTTTCAGGTACCGAACGTACCATCGCCTTGGTCCAAGATTCGGGAATCCCCGAGCACATGGTCATCATCGACCACAACACAGAAGAGACCATTCCGCTCACACGGAAAAAGACGGAATGCTGGGCCGGGCACACAGTTTATACCAGGACCAAACTCACACCTGACCGTGCCGCCAATATCCTGGAAGAATTCGGAACTGAGCGCATGATCATTAACTCCTCAGCCGACTGGGGAGTCTCTGACCCTCTCAATGTCGCCAAGACAGCTTTTGAATTGCGCAAACGCGGTTGGAATGATGCCCGTATCCAGGCGGTCTTCTGGGACAACCCGGTTCAATTCTTTTCACAATCCAACAAGCTCGATTTACAAGAGGCCTGACTCGGCCTGACGACCCCGGCCGGACCGGCAACTCAAAACTCTTCCTTTTTCGGAGCAAGCAATGGTTTCGTTTCCTTTCATCGCAGGTCCTCTTTTTTTCCTGGCTTCCCTTTGGGTCCCCTTCGCGAATCCCGGGGCGCTCACAGGAGAGACTCTGCAAGATAAGGCCCCCACTCTGAACAAACCTAAGGCCTGTGCCGAATGTCACCCCAAGCAATATGACGAGTGGAAGGGAACTCTCCATGCCAAATCCTGGGTGGACGAAACCTACCAGCAAGCCTTGAAACACAAAAGGCGGCCCCGTTCCTGCTACGCCTGCCACATTCCCGCTTCGGTCCTCGAGAGGCTCCCAAAACGGCCGCGTCCAAGGGCTGAACTCAAAGATGCAGGGATTAGCTGTAGCTCCTGCCACGTCAAGGAAGGGGTCATCCAAGGAAACTTGGGCGTCAAAACCGACGCCCATCCTTCGGCCAAATCTCCAGTTTTCGCGAAGGGCTCCTCGCAGCTCTGCATCTCCTGCCACAAATCCAAAGTCGGTCCGGTCCTCCCCGTCGCCAAGGATTTTCTCGCATCCCCCCTCCCAAAAAAGGGCAAGACCTGCATGTCCTGTCATATGGGCAAAGTCATGAGGAGTATCGCAGTCGACCCCAAAACAGGAAAGGACCAAGGACCCAAACGTAAGGGGCGCAGCCATTCCATCCATGGACCGACCGATGCAAAATTCCTGGCGCACGCCTTCCGCCTGCAAGCCGTCTTCGGTAAGGAAAAAACTCAAATCCAGATTCAAAATCGGGCTGGACACAGGATTCCAGGACTCCTGATGCGCGCATTTCAGGTGGAGGTCCTGGCTCTCGATGGGAAAGGGAAAACTCTTTGGTCCAAGCGGTCTCTCATTTCAGGCAAAGCCAGCCTGGCCTTTGGAGAGGCGCTTCACTTTCAAGCCCCCAAAGCAGCCGCCATTCAAGCGAAAGTTTCCCATCTGTTTTCCGCAGGAAAAGGGATTAAAAATTTAGGAATCATCTACGACAAGACACTGAAAGCGTCGAAGAATTAACTCCATGACCGGATCCAAGAACACAAGCTCCAATCCATCTCTGGACACAGAAGGCCTCCTCGCCGAAGCCCGGTCCGTCCTTGCCGAGCTTGGGGTCACGGAAACAGGAGAGCCTTCGCCCAGGCCCTTAAACCAGCGCAGCACCTCCATCCTGCTCCCCTGCCAAGGAACGGAGGGACAGCCCTTTTTACTCAAATACTTCATCCCTCCCCTCGAAGGTCGATTCTATCCTCCCGAGGTAAACCTGGAGGATTATGCTCGGCGGGAAGTCGCGTTTTATTCCTTTCTTGATTCCTTCGATGCCAGGAGACGTAAGCTCCCGGCTCCGAAAACAATCATGATGGACCCAGCAGATCCTCCTCGCTGGGTTCTCCTCGAGCATATTCATACGGCCAAGGGTCCTCGCAGTGAGATCCTTTCCTCTACCGACATCTACCAGATCCTGGACCAGTTTCAGGATCTGCCCATGGATCGCCTCATGGGTCGGCGAAACTTCCCGCTCAATCGATGGGATATAGCCTCTCTTCGCGACCGGGTCGTGCGCTTGATGTATGATCCTTTGATCTTCATCTTGGGAGAAGACACTTGGGCAGAGGTCCGCAACTTCTTCAATGAGGCCATGCGCTGGCTGGAAACCCGAAAGACTGTCCCTGTCCACGGTGACTTCGTCGAAGAAAACATCATCGTTGACGAAGAGGGCCGCCCCTATTTGATTGACTTCGAACGAATCGGAATCGGAGCTCCCGAACATGACTTCGCATGGTTTTGGATCCACAATGATCGCCCCAGGGACTGGAAGAAAAACTTCTTCCAACGCTACCTGGAAGATCATTTTGGATCTGATCGTGTCCGTTGCGAGTGGAGCATCCGTGCTTCCGTCGTTTACCTGGCCTGCCGGAGGCTTCGGTTCGGATTCCTGACCGAAGGTGAGACCGACCCCTTGCGGGTCTCCAATCTCGCCCTGCTCAAGGCGGCTCTCTCAGGAGGCTCGGACCTCTTCCCCCAATAGCCAAGGTCCTCATCCTTATCGCAGGCCAGCCCGATCTATGAGCCGAGCAAGCCCAACTTTGGAAAGCTCGCTCCAAGCACCTTCACCGAGGGAACTCCCATCCAAGAGTCCAGAAGCTCCGCATAAACTCTCCGAAAATCCATGTGGAACTTGAGATCCCCATGATCCAAATCCGAGAGGCTGGGCGTTTCCCCGT
>JALSSW010000168.1 GCA_026984035.1 Planctomycetota bacterium | reverse complement strand
GAATGGCAGCCCCCCCCAAAATGGCCAAAAGGAAGCCCCCGAAGAACCCGAGGAAGACTTCGAACTCTTTGGAGAAGAAGAGTAGCCTCCCGTCCTCCCCTAAAACATCCCCTGTCCCCCCTGAAACATCCCTTGTCCCCCCTGAAAAACTCCGTGGAAAACCTCGTGGAAAACCCGTCCGCGGGTTTTTTGGTCGAAAGCCCTCCGGGCTTTCGGGCCCCCAAGAGACCCCCAACCCTCCAATCCTCACCGCTTCACCAAAAACGCTAAAAGCATTTTTAACCCAAAACCCCCGGAGGGGTTTTCTACTCTGCCCCCCAAAAACGACCCAGAGAACACGCATCGTGTCCAACTCTTGCTGTCAGGATTGCATCGGCTTCGCTCTGCCGTAAAGGCACGACCTTTTCTCTTGCGCCTCTTTGCTGCGCGAGAAGAAATCACAGGTCTCGTGCTCGAGGAAATGCTCAGCTTCATAGAGCAACACTTCGGTCCCAAAGAAGGTAAACGGCTCTGCGAACAAGGCGTCAACACTTTGTTTGAATGCGCATTGAACGCGCCGCTGCAGACCCTGGACTTTTATGCCGATGTACCGCGCCGCCTTGCGATTGCGGGAAAAGACCACAAGAAGATCGATCCTGAACAAGTCCACGAAGCGCTCGCGCGCTGGGAGCGCGCATGACAGTCAATAGGCATGCCAGATGACCTCAATCCGCTCCAGGACATCTTGTACGACTCTCCCTGTCATCACAGTTACAGCCCCCCCAAAGCTCCTGCAGACCTGTGGTTCCTGTCTTCCGCGGAGAGGGTCTGTGCGGTCATCATCGAGGACACCGCAGGGTCGATCGCCTAGTTGATAATGACGATGACCGGTGGAGAGAGCTCGAGTCGCGATCCTTGGAGCTGGAAGGACTGTAGACCCAGTCGTATGCCAAAGGGCACTCCCCTTCTGGGGATGGCAAGGTTGAGCCTGCGCATCCCTGACATGGGAATACGACCCAAGTCCACATAGAGTATCGGCTGGAGCCAGAGATCGCCGAATGGAGTCATGCGGGGTGAAGAAGGAACTCCCAGGATCAGGCCGGTCCAGTTCCCAGGTGCGCCGTGTCGGATCGTCTGGACGACTGAGCCCGATTGTGCGCCGAAAGCCGTCAGCCCTGGGAGCTTACGCATGATTGGTGTTGCACCTTTGACATTCGTTTTTGATTTGGGAGAGACAAGGATGACCCGTGGATCGATCGTGACCGTGGTCTTGGAAGCAAGAATGGCCGGTTGCCCACGAGTGTCTCCCGGATCAGGCGTTCCTCCGCTCAAGATCGCGCGCCCGGAATCCTCGATGAGGAGACTTCCTCCGAGGATATCGACAGCGGGACTCGCCTTCTCGATCTTGTTCTGCCCAAAACGGGACCAATGACCCCCATTCCCCCCAGAGTAGTTGCCTCCACTGATGACGATCCGGGAGTTCCTGGCCCACAGGGCCGGTTGCGAACGATTGATCCCAAAAGCCCAGGCGCCTGCCGTCGTGCCCTGGGAGACGCATGCAGAAAGCGTCACGACACTTGCGCGGATCTCCAGGGACATGGCAGGAAACAAGGAAGCCGAACTGCGCTTGATCTGGAATCGGCAAGCATTGAAGGTGACAAGACTGGATGAGGAAACCAGGCAGGCCGACTGAAAGAGCCCAAGGTTGCGCCCGGTGACGACAAGGTCTTCGCAATGGATTGTGCCGCGATTGTTCACGAAGGCGAGGGGCGGAAGACTGCCGGTCTCGAGGACAAGACCCCGGATCGAAAAGACGGACCCCTTGGGGAGCCCCTTGACCGTTACTGATTGAATCCATGGCTTGTCGATACCGCGCAGTGCGAGAGCCTTGGCCGTGGACACAGCCCCGTACGGCGCGGACCGGCCCTGGATCAGGATCGTGTCACCGTTCTTGGCTGTCTGGACCGCCGCGCTCAGCGTCTTGAAATGGCCCCCTCCTGCGGAGTCCACCAGCCAGACCTTTTGTGCCGTCAGAAGCTCCACGGGGAGGAGGAGCAGGAATGTGCCGAGAAGAAGTCGGCGGAAGGTCGTCATCATGGAGATCACCATCGAATCGGTTTCGTGAACCCCGGGATAGACCCATAGAGTCTCTCGGAGCCATGACTCCTCGCTTCGCTCGTCGCTCGGCCAAAGCCATGGTTCCATTGTGGCCGAGAAATCTTCAAGGAGCAAGGGATGGCCCCCGACCTCCTTGCAAGGATTCCCAATCGTCATCAGATAGGGATTCACCTTTCTTCCCTGCTCCCCTCTATCATCCCCTGCCCCACCGAAGAACGCTGCGTGCACAAGCTCCTGAGGTAGCACGGCCAGAATTAGAGGGACTGCGATCCAATCAAGCAGGCCTTTGAGGGCCTGAGGACGAAAGACCTCTTCGGACTTCCTGCCGTTGAAGAAGATGTCCCCGATCTCCCCGCGCTTGTCCGAAGAGCCAGGCAAAATCGCTGGGACGGACCTCCTCCAAGGTCGAATCGGCGGAGGCATCGCGGAAACACCGGCAGGACCCGGATCGAAGGTGCTTCCCTCCCCTGAAACATCCCCTGTCCCCCCTGAAAAACCCCGTGGAAAACCCCAACCCTTCAATCCTCACTGCTTCACCAAAAACGCTAGAAGCGTTTTTAACAGAAAACCCGCGGACGGGTTTTCCACGGGGTTTTCCACGAGCCTTCCACGGGTTTGCTACGAGCTTGCTGCCCTCAAAACTTCAGCTCATGACCGTTACTCGTCGCAAAGCCGCTTCATGCGAAACGTTTTTCAATTTTCGCCAACGAGCCTCTGAATGACAAGGTTCCCATTTACCTTGCCGCGGTACTCAATCTCAAAAGGCCCATAAACAGGTTTGCCCAAACGAGTGATCCTCCTTACATAAATACATCCTTGGGTGTTGCGGACGGGCCCTGCATTGATCAAGGGCCCCTTGATCGTCCACTTCCCACCCTTGATAAATGGGTTGGGACAAAGCATAGGTTGTTTTTTGGGAATGTGTGTTAATGGGCCACTCAATCGGGGGGCCCCAACGGTTATTGGCCCAGAACGAGTTCCACCACAAAGGCCTAGGATTTCATTTCGGGTAAATTGAGTTCCCGAAGGGAAGCTCCTTGTCTTGTGGAACACTTTGAGATAGGTCGCACAGGCCCCAAACCCATGATTCGTTTCTTTGAGAAGTGTCGATCCTTGAAGGATTTGGAGCGCTTGACGCATATTGCGTGCATCTCCTCGGAACCAGGCAGTAATCCGAATTGTAGGATTGTCCAAATTGTTTGGATAATCCTCCTCGACCATGAAGCCCGACCCTGCTCCTCGCTTCCGGGATTCAATCGAGAGATACGCAAGGTTCGAGAAGGACAGCCCTGTGATTCTCCCTGGGCTCACACCAAGGGAAAGGGATTGGACTGGAAACTGTGTATCGATGAGGCTCGAGTCATTCGGGATGGCAAAGCGCCAGCCGTACCGACCATCCGCATCCAAGGCCCTGGGCGATCCAACGACCATGAGCTGAAGGGGATTCAGCACCAATTTCCCATAGAAACCTGGGATCGAAAGTGGATGCGTCGTGCCCGAGCTGGTCAACAGTTGGGCGAAATTCGTGGTCTTGCCTGTCAGGGGAGCACCCCCGAAAACCTCGGCAATCCCACCCCTTCGGGTATCTGCGCCCACCAACCAAGTTGCCGGAGCCTCGAGAACTGAGGCGTAGGAATTTCCATAGTTTGCTGCATACAAAGAACCACCAGCAACCGCCCCGTTGTTGAGCCAACTCGAGTTGTCGAAGGTCCGAACATGGGGTTCACTCAGGTCCAAACCGGCTTTGAAATACATATCACTATCGTTGCCGACGCGTTGCGCAAGCCAAAGGCCATGAACCTCCCCCTTCGAGTTGATGATTGGGGTGGGAGAATGCACGATCGCCTTTGGGTGGGCCTGCACGACGGTGATCGGCGAACCACTTACGGCGGCGCTCAGTGGGTTTTGAGTCACCTTGAGGCTTTGCATCACAATCACCGAAGAACGTTGGGTTCTCTGCGCATAGAAGATGCGCAAGCTTCCCTGGACGTAGCCCAAGGCGGGATCGACCCAACGGCTGCTGATTCCGCGCACCTTGACAGGTGTCGAGAAGGCCGCCCCACCCGAACTCCTTGCCGAGAAATACACCCCGTCGTTCCGGTCAAACACGGCCAACAATCCCTTCGAGGGTTCGAGCATGAGTCCAAAGTGATCGGCAGTCAGAGAGTTGAGAGCCTTTGCCTGGAGATTGGGTTTAAAGGTGCCTCGCCTCCGATCGAGTTGACCGAGGAGGAGGTAGTTCCGTGCCAGGCTCGCTCCACCGTAATTTTTGTGTAGGCCCCGCACGGTGAGAGCGGTCGTCCATTGTCCGGGACCGTCCGTGCCGGGGACTTTCACCGTTTGGATCTACTGGATAAATCGACTCGTGGCTTTCGGATGAAAGATCCCCAATTTCTGGAAGTTCGCGACCGATAGCACTGTGCTGTTTTTCGGAGGGGCATGCAAGCCGGGTCCATTCTGAACGGGTAAAAGCATCAAGAACAGAGAAGGGAGTAGAAACATCAAAGACCTCCCCCTGCGCACCAAGGGGCTGGGAACATCCAGAGTTCCTACGTCGACGCCACCCGTCCCGAATCAATCCAGTCTCGTCGGTCTCGAATTCATTCATACGCCGTCGAAATGACTTGTAAGGCAACTTGCAGTCCCAGCATACCGCCAACAATAGGTTGGGGGTTCTCGTAGGGAAGCAGCGCATCATCTGCGTACAAGACGCCATCTCATTCTCTTACCGATGACGCATTGCTTCCCAACCTCGAGCCTTGACATCCAGCCCGCAGGCTTGCTGTTGCCATCAATGCAAGCGGATCTCCAGACCATGGCGATGCAGAAGGTCTGGGAGCCACCCATCCTTGGCCTGACGAAAGCATGGAGAATAGGCAGAAGCCCGGACACAGAGGAGATCGCGCAAATCGACACACTCACCTCTCATTGCCGGGAGATGGACTTTCAGCCAACTGGCTACAGGTTCGGGGAGGGCACCTGCCCAAGGAGACAAACCCCATCGGGGAACCATGATGGGATATGCAGCGACAATGAGCTTCAAGACCTCACGAGGGTCCCGTTCGGTCTCTCGTACAGCTCGGATGACCTCCTCCCGGAGCTCAAAGACACTGTTTTCAGTGATTCCGAGAGGGTAGACGAGACAAATGAGTGGCCCCAGTTGTCTCTTGAGCTCCTCTTTTTGCTGACGACCTAGTCCATTGCCAAGAGATAGCAAGGTCAGGAGTTTTGCCAGGCGCCCGTAGGGGAGCAGGGCACCGCCTTCCTGAGCCCTTATTTTCGGCAGGGGCGATTCGTACCAACTCAACCACCAGGCCTGAAAGAGAACGAGCTTCACCGAAAACCGCTGCGCTTCATTGGCTACAGGGTCCTTCATAGCACAGCTAGCTATCCGACTCATGAGCGCTGGAGAGAATCTCCAAGGAGACATGTGCAACAAAAGGAACTCGAGGTCCGACACCGAAACGATTCCGGGAGAAACCCAATCCTCAAAAAGCCGCTCGAAGGTCCTAGGTTCGGAGCCCAGGTTCAAGTCCTCGAGGAACCGCTGGAACTCCCGCGTCAGATCTTGTGGCCGCCATTCCTGTACCTGACTCCAAATGGCCATCATTGCCTTCAGCATGGTCGCCTGGTGGGAATCAAGTTGGAAGAGGAGATGGCGATAGAAGAGAGTCGGGACCGAAGGCTTCTGGAGCAGGGCCATACAATCTTCTGGTTCCAGCTTCTTGAGGCCTCCACTCTGATCGTAGAGTAGATCACGACTTCTATTTAAACTCTCCCATGCCCTAATGCTGATGAATGGCAAAACGGGATGCAGACTCCCCGCCGGCCACTCACAAAACGCTTCTTCCAGCCACGAGGGAAGCCCCATGAGTTTGCCATCTCCCTGCAACTGATGGATCAGCACGTGACCAAGCTCGTGACGCCAAACAGAGATATCCACACCAAAGGCTGCCATGGGGATGATGACCCTCTGCAGCTCACCAGCACCAGAGGGATGAAAGCTCAGTCCCAAGGAATTTTGGCCTTGGAGATACCGTGCCCAGTTGCCTCGGCCCCAAGCAAAGACATGGACGGAGAAGGGTCTAAGAACATGGTCCATCTCTTGTTCGAACCTTTCAAGATGGGTGACCAGTCGAGCTTCCTCCGTCCTAAGGTCCCAGAGCTTGCAATCGCTCGGAGCCCGATCGTTGCTGTCACCTCCCTCGATTGCCTTATCTACATCCAGGTAGAATCTCAGCGATGAAGGATCTCTTGATGGCCAGGCTTGCCCTCTCTGCCATGGTGGAATGCCACTCGAACATGTCGAGAGGATCGCTGCGAGACTGGAGATACAGATCGCCAGTCCAAGCCGAGTCTGGCCATCGGAGCATCTAGAGCTGACCAATGCCACTTCCTTCGATCGTAAACACGGGCACTGTCTGAGTCCCGACGATGCCAAAGGTCACGAACGAGAGACCATTGATCTTGAGATTGCTGAACGTATCCGAGAATTCTTTGCTTCCCGTCCCTCCGGGTGCATTCGTGGGGATGTAGTCCAGAAGCGTGTTCTGCGAGAAGATCGCAACGCCCACGATGGGAATCGGGCTCGCGGACACGCCGTTTCCGGCCACCATCATCGATGTCCTTTTCCCCACTTCAATTCTGAGTTTCCCTGATCTCGTCTTGTAGAAACTCAATCGATGATCCGTTGGCGTATCTGCGTAGACCGTAAGGAACACCTCCTGTGGTATGGAGGATGACTTTTTTCCAGAGGAGCTATTTGTCAATACCTGTTCCTTCTGGGTGGCATATCCACTTCCAAAATCGATTTCGACTGAGAAGAGAGCTGTCGTTCCAGGTGCCGTACTCAATGTGATATTTTGGGCAGACACAGAAATTGAGCCTCCTGGAATATCCGCCGATTCCCAGACCGTGGATACCTCCCCCGCGTCCTTCTTGTTGTTCTTGTTGGCATCGACCCAATTCGTGATTCTAGCTTTCTGGAAGGGTTTTGCTGCAGGAGTCGTGATTGTCAGCGAGTTGGAATAAAAATGACCTTCTGAGGTATCGATCCTCCAAGTGAGATACTCCAGCTCCATGCCGTTGTGGCCTATCTACTTTATGTGGCCTCCCGATGCAGCGCAAGCGATTACGACAAGTAGACACACCCATGCCAGAAGTTTCGATTGTGTACGCACGTCATCCTCCATTTCGCACGTCATCCTCCATTTCCATGTCATCGAGACGTCAAGACAACGATGATCCCAGCGCGATCGATGACCGTGTCAAGATTGAAACAACGATGCTCGACTTAATCGAAGCAGAAATCGTTGCCTCCTCACCCCTATAGAGGCAAAAGGGGTACAAAATTTCGCAAAATTTCCCAATAAATTTTCCCTCCAACGCGCTGGATGGGATTGCGGAAATTGAGAGGCGTTTGCCCACAATGGTTTGCGGCCTCTTCGATCAAGGGGGCATCCTTGGCGGGCGCGAGGAAGGCTTTCCACTCCAAGGGGGTAGTAAGACTCGAGGGCCTGCCTGTGCGAATCCACCCAGCCCCAGCAGTCGTGGATGCCGGGAATGCAATGATCGCCTTGTGGGTCCGGAAGGTCCATGAGATCGCCCGCGATGAGGAAGGTTTGTATACGGAGATCTTCGGATTCAAGGAGGAGGCTCTTCAGCACCTGGAGCACCAGGCCTCGTCGTTTCCCGGCGTACCCTGCTGCCAGTATCGCTCGCCAAGCCGCTCCAGGATCTCGTCCACGGGCCAGATACCGCGTTGTTCGAAATCCCAAGTTCTGAGGCAATTTCAGAAGGCTTCTGGGTTTCTCCCTCCAACCCGATGCCGTAGTGCCGGCGAAAAACCTCCGCTTGCTCAGCATGGCGAAGGTCCAGGCGCTCGAGACCCTGGTAGACCAAACCCAGAGCCCAAGCGTTCTCCTCCTGTTGGACAAAGTCCGCATCCGTGTCGTGGGTCAAAGGTTCAAGGGAATCCAGGGGATAAGAGACCTCTGCCCTTTGTTTACGCGAAAGACCACGCACATAGTTCCGGGCAACCCCCTGGATGAAGCAGCGAAAAAGCCCCTGGTCGCGAGAGACCTTCGAAAGAAGATCGTGCTCGAAAAGATACGAAAAGAAACCATCGCAAAGATCCCCCGGATCCACGCGTAGATCCCGCTTTTTCGCCTGCAAACGCAAAGTCTCGGTAATGGGTGCTCGGTATCGATGTAAAAGCCGACGCCAACCCTCCTCGCACTTGGACTTGAAGTTGTTCCGAGCGAGTTCGTGAACAAGGCTCCAGAGAGTTGGAG
>JALSSW010000167.1 GCA_026984035.1 Planctomycetota bacterium | reverse complement strand
CACCGATCGAATCGTCCAACCTCTCGAAGCAAAAATTGCAAAACTCAAGGGAGTCGCCCGCACCTTCCTGACTTCGGGGGTAGGAGCGGATGAACTACGTGGATCCGAAGAAGGGAGACATTCTGCCCGGCTACGTGTTGTTCTCGCCCCCAACCGGGATCAAGCCCGGGAGGAAATCAGGGTGAAGTCTCTCTGCCGCAAAATCTTGGAAGAAGAACCCAAGATCCAAAACTACCGCTTTCAGAATCCCTCCATCTTCACGTTCCGACAACCGATCTCCGTGGAAGTCCTCGGCTTCAACCTCCTTGCGCTTCGCCAGGCTGCCGAGCGGGTCATGGTTCAACTTCAAGGCATTCCGAATCTGAGCGATATCCGCAGCACTTTGGCTCGAGGGAATACCGAGGTACGCATACGTTTTGATCGCGAACAACTCGCCAGGTCCGGAATCGACATCGCCACGGCGGCAAAGGGCTTGGCTGCCCGCGTCCAAGGAGAGGTTCCCACCCGTTTCAGCGAACGGGATAAAAAGATCGACGTCCGAGTGCGCCTGGATCCGGAGCAGATCCAAGGCATCCAGAGCCTGCGCAATCTCAACCTCTCTCCCAAGGGAATGGCGCCTGTTTTGCTCTCCACTGTTGCGGATCTAAGTCTGCGAGAAGGACCCTCCGAAGTCAGAAGGCTCGGGGGTCGCAGGGGGGCAACGGTCTCCGGACAGGTCCAAGGACTCGCCATGTCCAGTGTGCAACAGCAGGTCGAAGAAGCAATGGCAGGACTCGATCTCCCCCCGGGAATCGAGGTGCGAATGGGAAGCCAAAAGGAAGAGATGGAAAAGAGCAGCAAAAGCATGTTGGGTGCCCTTCTCCTCGCAATCTTCCTTGTCTATGTAGTCATGGCGGCCCAGTTCGAGAGTTTGCTGCAACCTCTGATCATTCTCTTTACTGTGCCTATGGCTGCGATTGGAGTTCTCTTCAGTCTCGTTCTTCTCGATCTCCCTCTCTCAGTGGTTGTTTTCTTGGGAGCGATCATGCTTGCCGGAATTGTGGTCAACAACGCGATCGTCCTCGTCGATCGCATCAACCAGGAACGAGAATCCGGTAAGGAAACCTTCGAAGCCATTGTAGATGGATGCCGCATCCGACTGCGACCTGTTCTGATGACAACTCTCACCACAGTTCTCGGACTGCTTCCCCTGACCGGATGGTTACCGCTCCAGGGTCTCTTCGGAACCTCCGGAGAGGGCACGGAACTTCGAGGCCCTATGGCCATCACCGTCATCACCGGCCTCATCTCCGCCACCCTCCTCACCCTCATCCTTGTTCCCATCGTTTATTCCTTCCTCCCCCGGCGCATGTCGCCCCCTTCTGCAGACATAGAGGAAAAGCCCCTTCCCGAACCCGGGATGGAGGTCTAAAAAATGGGAACCCGCCTCGCATCCCTCGTCAATCGTCCCGTTTTGGTTTTGATGATCACCCTCACCATCCTGGTGATCGGGGGAATCGCTCTCTTCAAACTCCCCATCCAAGCCTTCCCCAATGGGTTTGCAGGAAGTCGAATCAACCTTTGGATCCCTGTCCGGGAGCAAAACCCCAAAGAAACAGAGGAGAAGATTTACGCCCCTCTCGAAGGCCAACTCCTCACCATCCCTGGAATCGAATCGGTTCGAGGTTGGTGCAGCAGTCGGGGAGTACGCGTTTTCATTGAACTCAATCCGGGCCTCGATCCACGTCTGGCCGTAGCCGAAGTCCGTGACCGTATCCAGCGTGCTCGCCCCTCCTGGCCTTCCGAAGTCGACCGCTGGTGGTCCTGGCGAGAATCATCCACGACCATTCCCCTAATGTTCTTCGGAATCGGCCTGCCGGATACCAAGCAGAAGACCTTTGATGCCATTGACAATGTGCTTCGCCCTAAACTCGAGGCCATCGACGGGGTAGGTGAAGTCACATTTTTCGGTCAAGTCGTCCAATCGGTTCGCATCCTTTTTCAGAGAAAAAAGGTGCAGCAGCACAGACTCAACCTCTTCCAACTCATCCAAAAACTGCGCGGGGACAATCTGCGCATCCCCATCGGAACGGTTCCTCAAGGGGACAGCCGCTTTGTCGTTACGGCTGATCTCCGCTACGGCTCCATCAAGTCGATTGAAGACATCCCCATCGGCCAAGGTCTCAAACTCCGAGACATCGCTGAAATCAAAAAGGTCCGTAGCCTCAGCAATTCGATCTCCCGAGTGAACGGAAAAATCGCTATTCACGGTCTGATGCGAAAGACCTCCGACGCCAATGCGGTCGACACGGCAAGGCGTATCCGGGAAACCTTCGACAAGTTGGTAAGAACCGATCCAAGGCTCAAAGGCCTGGTCCCCATCTGGTTTTTTGATCAAGGTCGGTTCATCCAGGAAAGCATCGACAACTTGGTTGGCTCCGCTTTCATGGGAGGCATCCTTGCCTTCTTTGTCCTGCTTATGTTTTTACGTCGTCTGAAGATGACGCTCGCGATTACCCTATCCCTGCCCCTCAGCCTCCTTGTAGCTTCTTCTGTGCTCTTTTTCCGAGGCGAGACTTTCAATATGGTCTCAATGGCAAGTCTCACAATCGCTTTGGGGATGTTGGTCGACAATTCCATCGTGGTCCTCGAAAACATCTACCGATTACGCCAAAAAGGCTTCACCTGGATAAGGGCCTGCCAACAAGGCGTGTCCGAAGTGAGCACTGCAGTCTTCCTGGCCACCTTGACAAGCATCGTTGTCTTTCTTCCGATGTTCTTCATGGGCGACAGCCAGGGAAGCCGAGTCCTCCTCAGCGCATTTGGCATCCCCCTTTCCACCGCCCTTTTGGCCTCCCTCTTTGTCGCTCTTATCCTCCTTCCCGCCGCCACAAGGGTCCTCCACCGCCGGGAGAGAACGGACCGCCATCCTCCCTCGATCGCTGCCCGAAACACCCAAAGTTCCCACTCTCGAGGACTCAACCGCATCTCCCTTCTTCCCCTGCTCTCCCGCATCCAAGGACGGGTTTTAGCCTTCAGCCTGCATCACCGCATCCTCGCCTCCCTGGGAGCAACGCTCCTCCTTGCCCTCTTCTTCTTCATGATGAAGATCAATGCCCGCACTGACGTAACCTCCCAGGGCAACCGCGGACAAGTCTCGGTACATTGGGAACTCCCTAGAGGATTCACCTTAGAGGAGGCAGACCAGGTTTGTTTGCAATTCGAAAAGATCCTCCTCGATCACAAAAAAGATTGGGACCTCAAGTACGTTACCGCCCGAGTCAATCGCAAAACATCCCAGCTCAATTTGACCTTTAAAAAAGGCACGACCAGCAAGCAAGTCGAAGCCATAACAGAAAAAATCAAAAAAGGACTCCCCGAAATTCCGGGAATCGAAACAACTGTCAGCTCTCAGGTGGCCGGACGTGGGGAGCAGGCCCGGGAAGGAGATCATGGTTTCATGATCCGAATTGATGGGCGGGACTCCGATTTCCTCCAGGCCTGGGCAAAAAAAATCAAGAAGGGCCTGCTCGCCTCCGGGCTTGCTTCGGATGTAGACCTGGGCCAAAGCGAAGGGCAAGACGAAATCCTCATGCGCATGGATCGCCGCCGCATGCAAGAACTCGGGGTCGAGTCCCAGATCCTCAATTGGATTGTCGGAGCCGGCTTACGGGGCCAAGAAGTCTCCCGTATCCAACGCCCCGATGGAAGCGATCTCCGTCTCATTGCCGAATACGATGACAGCGCGGACCTTGAACTCAAAGACCTAAAGGCCATGCGCATATTTGCGCGCGGTCGAGGGAATCCACGCCTTTCCCAACTGGCCCGCTTCGAACTGAGCAAGGGCTACGGAAGCATTGTTCGGGAAAACGGGAGACTTTCTCTCCGAATTGCAGGTTCCCGCCCCAAAGATGTCAGCTTGGACCAGTTCCAGCGCGGACTCTTTTTCCTTATGAAGAGCTGGCCTGTCCCGCGGGGCTATTCATGGAGCATCGGCGGAAGCGCTCATAAACAGGGAGCTCAAATGGCCGAGATGGCCAAGGCTCTCATGCTGGGACTCCTTCTGGTCTTCCTTGTCATGGGCGTCCTTTTTGAGTCCGTCATCCTCCCGTTCGCAATTTACGCAACTCTGCCCCTCGCCCTCCTCGGCGGCCTAGCTCTTTTTTACACCTTTGGGGGGATGCTGGATGTCCCCGCCTACCTCGGCCTCATTGTCCTGGTCGGCGTCCTTGTCAACAACGGAATCGTCCTCCTCGACCACATTATCCGCCTCCAAGCCCAAGGCCTCGATCGGCACTCCGCCATCCTGGAAGGCACAAGAGATCGCCTCCGCCCCATCCTCATGACTGCAGGAACCACAATCGTTGGCCTCCTACCTATGATTTTCCAAGACCAAGGAAGCTCGCAAGGTTTCTCCTACCAGGGTCTGGCCAGCGTGGTCGCTCTCGGGTTGTTCCTCGGAACCCTCCTCACTCCTACCATCGTCCCCCTTACCTACACAATTCTTGACGATGCCTGGGCCTTCGTAAAAAACCTTTTCCGGGCAGCCGCCCTGCCTCGCCCATTGAAAGAATCCAGGACCGACCCGTAAAAATCCTTTCCAAAGGTTCCGACCAAAAAACATCTTCGGCCTTTTGCCAAGTTCCTGGGAACGAAGATCCGAATCTCCCGTAAACCCCTTGCTGTCACCGGAAAAACCACCCGTGGCTTTCACTCCGGCTACCTCAATTCACCTCTTTCGAGTGGATCTCTGAACAAAGTCTGGAGTTATACGAATGCGCAAATCCAAGATTGCAGCCTCTCTCGCACTTCTTACGGTGCTCAGCATTTCCGTCACCTCGTGCATGTCCGGAATGAAAGGGGGAATGATGAAGCCTCCCTTCGGTTCCCCAAAGGACGTTTCGCAGGCCAATGACCTTTGGAGCCGGATCAGCGGGTACCGAACTTGGCAAAGCTACCCTGGAATGTCCGGTTTCCAAAAAGGACGGAGCCCTCATGGCAAATACCTTAAATATTACGTGAACACCATCGCGGCCCAAGACCCTCTCGCTCCCGGGGCCATTATCGTGAAGGAAAACTACATGGGGAAAAGCGAGGACCAGCTTGGACCCGTCACTGCAATGGAAAAGATCCCAGGCTATGACCCCGCAGATGGGGACTGGTTTTGGGTCAAGTTCAATCCAAGGGGCCAAGTCATGAAAAATCCCATGGGAATGCCCCTTGCAGGTAAAGTCGCAAAAGGCATGAAAAAAGGCTGCATTGCCTGCCATGCCAACGCAGGCGGAGGCGATTTCCTTTTCGTGAATGACGACTAAAAAAAACGAAAGGAAAACAGGCCATCATGATTCAGGAGCCAAAGCGCCCTGATCCCCTCTCGGAATCCGCAGCATCCGAAAGCGAAGCAGGCAACAAACAAGCATCCATCGATCGGAGGAAAGCGATCACCACCATCCTTGCCCTCACAGCAATCCTGGGAGGAACAATCCTGAGCTTGGTCGCAGGCTTTGTCGCCAACGCATTCGGTCGTAAAAGAAAAAAGGGGTGGATCAAAGTGGGCAAAGCTGAGGATCTCAACTCGGACACTTTTGGCCGCATTGTTCTGACCCTGGAACACAAACACGCATGGATGGACGCATCGGTCCCCATAACGGTTTACGTCATGGACAGGTATCCCAAGGATCCGATTGCCTTCTTGGGTACCTGTACCCATCTCGGCTGCACGGTTGCTTGGAAACCCAAGAACAACAAGTTCGAATGTCCCTGTCACGGGGGAAAATACAATTCCAAGGGTGAGGTCATCGACGGCCCTCCTCCCCGGCCCCTGACCCGCCTCAAAACCAAGATTAAGGGCGAAGATTTTTATATCCACCTCCCCGAAGATGGGGGGAAAACAGCATGAAACTGTGGAAGGCAGTCCTTACCTGGACCAAAACGCGCTCTGATGCCCCAGACAAGGTCCAAGCCTTTCTTGAGAAGCGACTTCCAAGAAATGTGAGCTGGCTTCATACACTGGGCGCCCTTCTTTTGTTCTACATCATCCTTCAGACCCTTACGGGGATCCTCATGGGGCTCTACTACAGCCCCTCGCCGGATCAAGCCCACGAGAGTATTCGTTACATTGACACGCAGCTTCGTTTCGGATCCTTCGTACATTCCCTCCACCATCATGGAGCGGCCTTCATCCTCATCACGGCCTTCTTCCACCTGATGCGCTCCTTTTTTCTTGCCGCGTATCGGGCCCCAAGAGAGTTGCTGTGGTTGTCAGGCCTTGGACTCTTTTTGTTGCTCACTCTCTTTGCCTTTACAGGCCAATTGCTTCCCTTCGATCAACATGGGTATTGGGCAACGGAAGTAGGAATCCGCATTGCCTCAGCCCCCCCGGTTCTAGGACCCTATATTCATGAATTTTTAACTGGGGGCTATGGAGATATTGGAGCGACCACCATCAGCCGTTTCATGATCCTTCATGTCGCGGTTCTTCCCCTGCTCTTCTTCGGGTTAACCGCACTCCACCTGTCCCTATTACAAAAAGTCGGGTCAGCCGGTCCGCTCCAAGGCAGCCCCGAACCCTACCATCCTTTTTTTCCCAAGCAGCTCCTGAAGGATTTGCTTGTCACAACTCTGGGAGTTCTCCTCCTGTTTCTTGTTGCCTGGATATTCCCTCCTATTGATAGCGGGCCTGCCGACCCAGGGGCAAGCGGTTTTGTTCCTCGCCCGGAATGGTATTTCTTCGCCCACTATGAAATTCTCAGGATGCTCCCCTCCGGCTGGCAACTTCTTGGAACATTCATCCTTCCCACTGCGGCGGGAGCTGCCCTCGCCCTCCTCCCCTTCCTCGACAGAAAAGGAAGCAAGCTCCTCCCGGGGAAACTTCGGGTGACTCTTGGAATTCTCACGATCCTTGGAGTCACAGGCCTCACCACAACGGGGCTGATTGAAGAGTCCCGCGAGAAGCCCCAAAAAAATGCCATCATTGGAGACCCCGTTACAGCGGGGAAAAAACTGTTTCACACCAAAAGGTGCACAAAATGCCACAGCATTGGCACTGAGAAAGGGGGGGACAAAGGACCCAACCTGGCAAGGGTCGCTCGCCGGATTCGGAGTGATTATTTTAAACCTTGGATTCGCAAACCCCAGTCCTTCAAGGCGGACACCGAAATGCCCAACTTCGACGGTTCCGAAGAGGAGCTGGACGCAATTGTCCGCTACCTCAAAACATTAAAATAGCCCCAAAAAACCAAAACCCTGGAGATGCACAGATGAATCGATTTTCTTTCGCAGGGCTCATAGGAGTCGCAGCCTTGCTCTTCGCCCTTCCCCAGCCTTCGCTCTCCGACAAGAAACCTTATGGGGGTCCCAAAGACCTTGCTTTTGCAAAAAAGGTTTGGAGTCAGATGAAAAACTACAGGAAATGGGAACTTCATTCAGAACTCCTCAAAGGGCAAACTCCCCATGGAAAATGGGTCAAAATCTATACATCCTGGCTGCGGGTGGATGGCACTCTCTTTCCCATCATCGTCAAGGACAACTTCAGGGGGCGCGGGATCAACAAGAAACGGATCATTGAAGACCCGAATCCATGGCTCAAAGCGGTGACCATCATGGTCAAACGAGAAAAGGGGTATGACAAGGAGAACCAGGATTGGTTCTGGGCAGAATACGACCCCAAAGGTGCGATCATCAACAGCCCAAAGGGCATCCCCCTTGCCGGACGAATCGCCAAAGGCTCTTCCAAGGGTTGCATCAGTTGCCATTCCCAAGCCGATGGAAATGACTACCTCTTTTCAAACGACGAATGACTCCCCCAAGCTCTTCTCCTCCTTTCCAACTTGAGAAAGCCTAGTCGAAACAGAGGCAAATCCTGGATGATTCTCAAACCCTTCTGCCGGCTTCTTCTCCCGAAGGACTCATCCTAAGGCACCTCCCAGGGGAGTTTGGTGTAACGGAGTCCCTCTCATGGACTCCCTCCAGCATGGAAAAGACACAAGAAGCAGGAAGATTTGGGAAACGAAGGGGCTTATGCTTGCAGACATGAAAACCTTTGAAGGAATGTTGGATGGAAGCGGGAAGAGATTCGCGCTGGTCGTTGGAAGATTCAATGATTTGGTCTCAGAGCGGCTTCTTGAGGGTGCATTGGATACTTTGCGCCGACATGGCTGCGCAGAAGAAGATCTCCATGTCTACCGGGTTCCCGGTGCCTTTGAGATCCCTCTTCTTGCCCAAAAAATTGCCCAGAAGGGAGGGTATCATGGCCTCCTGGGTCTGGGCTGTTTGATTCGAGGGGCAACCCCCCATTTTGAATACATTGCGACCCAATGCACAAGAGGCTTGGCGCAGGTCGCAGAGAAAAATGGCATCCCGGTGGGCTTCGGTGTCCTCACCTGCGATACTTTGGATCAAGCCCTGGAGCGCGCCGGGTCCAAGGCTGGAAACAAGGGCGCTCAAGCGGCGGAAGCTGTCTTAGAAACAGCGGACCTTTTGCAACATCTTCCTTAGGCCGCTGTTTTTATGACCTCAACACCAGGGAAGAACCGGGGATAGGCATCCGGAAGAAGCAGGCATGGGGAAAAGCTCTCTCTTGACAGAGGAGACAGAGCGGGGAAAACTCCTTTTTGCCCCGGATCCTCAACAAAAACTCTTGAGAGAGGATCTTTGGCTTGGCAGTTTCAAGTAGTGTCCAGAAACGCCCCCGATTGTTCTCTGGCAGCCCGGAAACCGAATGAGAAGACGTACTAAAGCTAGGGAGTTGGCCCTCCAGTTTCTCTATCAGCTCGACCTGCGAGGAGAATCCGTTGTGGAGGACCTAGTGGATTTTTTGGGTTTCTCTACCAAGGACCGCCAATGCCAAGAATTCGCCCTTCGTTTAATTACAGGAACGAAGGATCTTAGGCCTGAGATTGATGAAATTTTGACGAAGGTCGCCCGAAACTGGGACCTGAAGCGAATGGCCACCATTGACCGCAACATCCTTCGCATGGCACTTTTCGAAATCCTCTACTGCGAAGACATCCCTCCCAAAGTCTCCATCAATGAGGCCATTGAACTGGGAAAACGCTTTTCCACGGCCAACTCGGGATCTTTTATTAACGGGATTTTGGATCGAGTGAAAAACGAGTTTCTTTCTGGCTTATCGGATACCACAAAGCTTCCAAAGAATGACCCGGTTCAAAATCCTCATCCCACAACACGGCCTCATCCCAGCGAGGAAAAGGGGCTCCCTCCAATAGAACCCACACCCTCCCCCCCCCAAAAACCCCTACCCCCTACCCCCCTTCCTCCTGAAAAAGGCTCAACAGGCTGAGGTTATCCATCATGGTCTTTGGAAAAATCCTGAAGGGTCTGCGCAAAACCCGTGAGAAACTCGGTTCGGGCTTGTCTCGCTTGTTTGGAGGAGGCCGGAAACTCGACGAAGATCTGCTCGAAGAATTAGAGGAGGTTCTCTACACCGCAGATCTCGGAATCACCGGTACGGAAATCGTTGAGAAGATCCAAACAGCATGGAAAAAAAAGGAAATCAAAGAAACCGAAGAGGTTCTGCCTTTCCTGCGTAAGCTCCTGCTCGATGCTTTGGAGGGGAGTTCGGGACGTTTGACGAGGGCCAAGGAAGGTCCAACGGTCCTTCTTGTGGCGGGGGTCAACGGGAGCGGGAAGACCACTTCGATTGCCAAACTGGCAAAGTGGCTCAAAGACCAAAACAAAAGGGTCCTCCTTTGTGCCGCAGACACCTTCCGGGCGGCCGCCGTAGAACAACTCACGCTTTGGGCGGACCGCATTGGGGTGGACATTGTGAAACAGGGCACGGGAGCGGACCCGGCGGCTGTAGCCTTCGACGCGGCTGATGCAGCCCTCGCCCGCAAGGTGGATTTTCTCATCGTTGATACTGCGGGGCGGTTGCACACTCAAAAAAACCTGATGCGGGAGCTTGAGAAAATCATCCGGGTCATTCAAAAGCGCATCCCTGAGGCACCCCACGAAACATTGTTGGTCCTTGATGCAACTACAGGCCAAAACGCCTTACGCCAAGCTGCGGAATTCGGAAAAGTCGCTCCAATCACCGGCCTCATCCTTGCCAAATTGGATGGGACCGCTCGAGGGGGTGCCATCTTCGGCATCCGCAAGGAGCTTGAGATCCCCGTCAAGTTCGTGGGGCTCGGTGAAGGCCTTGAAGATCTGGAAGTCTTTGAGCCTGCCTCCTTCGTCGATGGGGTTCTCGAAGGCCTGGCATGAAACAAGATCGGGAACTCCCTCTGGTCACAGCTTCGATTCCTTTCCTCCTCCTTCTCTTTCCCCTCCTCGTCTTCCATCCCGCCTGGATCCAGGCCGAACGAGCCCACCGAGGCTTGGCGATGTTGGGCATTGGTCTTTCCCTCGCCCTGCTTCAAATCAAGGCCCAAGCCCTGCGCTTCCCCCGAAGCCTATCCGGCCCCCTGGCCCTTTGGGTCGTCCTAGCATTTGTCTCCAGCCTATGGGCCACAGACCCATGGCTCAGTATCGAAACCTCTCTCTGGTATTTCAGCCTGCTCTGCCTCCTCCCCATCGGGTGCTTTCTTCGGAATCAATGCCCCTCCCTCGTAAACAAAAACATTCTCCTTGGAGTGCTTTTGGTGGGTCTCTATGGCATTGCTCAATCCTTTGGACTCTCCTGGCCCTATGTGGGGGCAAAGGAAGTCCTCGGGACCCTTGCAAACCGAAACGCCTCAGCGGAATGGATGACCCTTGCTTTTCTCACCCTCCTCGCTCTGAGACCCCGCTCCGCCCTCATCGCAGCCCCTGTGGCCCTTTTCTTTCTTCTCCGAAACGGAAGCCGAGGCCCCGCCATCGCACTCTCAGTCTGTGGCCTCACAGTCTTCATCGCTTGGAAATCTCTCTTTCCCTCTCTCCATCCTAAGTTCCGCCCCCTTGCCCTCAGCCTCTGCCTCCCCTTCCTCCTGCTCCTCCTCCCTCTTTCCTTCAGCAAACGTGCCTCGGGGCCGAAGCTCCACCAGAAGCAGGACACCCTAAGTATCCGCAAAGAAATCCTCGCCTCCACCCTTCGAATGACCAAAGCCCACCTTCCCCTTGGAATCGGCGCAGGAAATTTCCCTGTCCTCTATCCCGAATATCGCAGCCAAAAAGAAATCCAACTCAGCACCTTCGGACACCAATTCCAAACCCGAGCTCTCAGTGCCCATAACGACCTGGCCCAGCTCCTCGCCGAACTCGGGATCCTTGCCTTCATTCCACTCACCTGGTTCCTCCTCGCCCTGTGGAAAACTCTCATCCGCCAGCAACCTTCCTCCAGTCACTCCCCCCCTTCCACCCTTGCCCTCCTCCCCCTCACCGGCTTCGTCCTCCTCAGCCTTTCCCGCTCCCCCCTCCAAAACGCCCCCGCCGCCATCCTCCCCTTCCTCGCCCTCAGCCTCCTTACAAAAGGGGACACCCATGTTTGGCCCCGCCAAAATTCCAGGATTTACGCGGGTCTCAGGGCCATAGGGTCCCTCTCACTCATCCTCATGGGGATGTCCATCGTCTTTGGGCACAGCTTTGGGGCAGCCTTCGTTCGGGCACAAAAAGCAGGCTTGGGCCAAGAGGCCTATACCGCCATCGACCGGGCCCGCCGCATCGACCCCTTCGCAACGGATTGGGCTCTCCTCGAAGCCCAAATGTTGAAAACCCGCGAACCCGCCCGTGCCACAGCCCTCCTTGACCTGGTTCTTCACCGCCGCCCGGGCTCCTATCGCGCCCTGATTGAACGAGCCAAGATGGGACTGAGAGACCCCCTTTTTCAAACAGGGGGCCGACAGGCCAGTCAAACCCTGCTCCGCCTGGACCCAAGCCACCCAATGGCCCTCCTCCTGGCCTCTGAATACCGTTTTTTGGATGGAAAGCTAAGTCAAGGACTCTCCCTGTTGGAAAGGCTTGCCGACCCAGTGGCCATCGACAAGAAACGCACTCAGATCCTGGCCCTTGCAAAACGGGCCCCTCTCGCCCAGAAGATCCCATTGATGCGTCTTGCAGTGGAACTCAGGCGATTGGGTCGTAAACTCTTCCCCGCCGATTCGCGATTTGCAGGATCAAGAGGCCCCAAAAAGGAGAAACAAAAGTGAGCACAATGGACTTTTTGAAAGAACTTGGGATCGAAGGAACCCTCCCCGGGGCCTACTGTGGCACTTGGCTCGAAACCAATGGAGAAGTCCACACGGTTTCCAGCCCTGCCACCGGAAAGGAAATCGCCAAGGTCCGCCTTGCGACAAAAAGCGATTACGAGCGCTGTGCACAGGCAGCCCACGAGGCTTTCCTCCGCTGGCGCAGCCTCCCTGCTCCCCAGCGCGGTGAGGTCGTCCGCAAAATCGGCCTGGCTCTCCGCGACAAAAAAGAGGCCCTCGGTCGCATCGTTACTTGGGAATCGGGCAAAATCATTGAAGAGGGCCGGGGTGAAGTCCAAGAGGCAATTGACATCGCCGACTTCGCCCTGGGCCTTTCCCGTCAGCTCTATGGCCTGACGATTAAATCCGAGCGCCCCCAACATCACATGCGGGAAACCTGGCACCCCATCGGCCCCATCGGAGTCATCACAGCTTTCAACTTTCCCGCCGCGGTCTGGGCATGGAACGCCATGCTTGCCCTCGTCTGTGGGGACAGCCTGATCTGGAAACCCTCCCTCAAAGCCCCTCTCACCGCCATTGCCATGACCCGGGTCGTCGCCCCCGTTCTCGAAGCCGAGGGGCTCGGCGCCCTCGCCACTCTTGTGATCGGAACGGACAAAGAGGTTGGAGAGACTTTGATTCGTGACAAGCGTCTCCCAGTCATCTCCGCAACCGGCAGTTGCCGCATGGGCCGCTACGTGGGAAAAGTCGTCGCCGAACGCCTGGGCCGGAGCCTCCTCGAACTGGGCGGCAACAACGCCGTCATTGTCCTTGAAGACGCAGATCTCGACATGGCTCTACGAGCCATCCTCTTCGGCGCCGTCGGGACGGCGGGACAACGCTGCACATCAACCCGTCGCCTACTCGTCCACAAAAAGATCCTCCCCGCCCTGCGAGAACGCCTTCTCAAGGCCTACGCATCCGTCCCCGTCGGCAACCCCCTCGATGCGGGAACCCTCATGGGTCCCCTGATCGATGAAGATGCCGTCCAACAGATGCAGAGGGCTATCCAAGCAGCCAAAGACCAAGGGGGAGAGCTGCTCTTCGGGGGCCAAGTGCTTCAACTCGAGGGCCCTCTCAAAGGCGGACATTACGTCGAACCCTGCTTAATCGCCGCCCACAAGAACATGAGCATCGTTCATGAAGAAACCTTTGCCCCAATCCTCTACCTGATCCCCATCGAAAGCTTCGAAGAAGCCATGGAAATCCATAACAGCGTCCCGCAGGGACTCAGCTCCGCCCTGTTTACGAACGACCTCCGAGTGGCGGAAACCTTTCTCTCCGAAACTGGATCCGATTGTGGGATCGCCAACATCAACTTGGGGACTTCCGGCGCGGAAATCGGGGGTGCCTTTGGGGGAGAAAAGGATACCGGAGGCGGACGCGAATCCGGCTCGGATGCTTGGAAGGCCTATATGCGCCGGCAGACAAGTACGGTGAATTACGGGAGTGAACTCCCCCTTGCTCAAGGGATTCACTTCGGTTAGACCCTCTTCCTCGCTCTTTCGTTTCCCCTACCTGGCAAGCTCCGTAACGATTTGATCCTGGAGCTTGCGCGCAGTGCGGCCTGAAAGGGTTTTCTTTGTAGCGTTCATCAGGATCACAAAGACGAGAGCCTTGCGGCCCTTTGCCAGCAAATACCCCGATAATGCGCTGGCCGAACGAAGAGTCCCGGTCTTCGCACGCACCTGCCCCCGCAAATGACCCCGAAACCTCCTTTTGAGAGTTCCGGAAACACCGCCCAAGGGAAGCGCGCGACGAAACACCTTGGCAAAGGGACCCATGCCGGTTTTCCGCAAAAGAGCCCCCAGCTCCGCCGGTGAAACCCGATTCTTCTCCGAGAGCCCAGAACCGTCGGCTGCAAAGCCCTTCCCCTTGGAATGAAAGCGTTTTTGCAAAAGAGTGCGCCCGGCTTCCAAACTCCCTTTCCCTGTTTTTTTATAAGCCAATGCACGCAATAGCATTTCGGCAAGAAAGTTGTCGGACTGAGTCAGGAGTTGGTTCAGGATAGGAATCAAAGGAGAACGTAAAACGGCAAAGGGTTTCACAGGAGGAACAGGACCGCTCTGCTCACCTTTGCCCATGCTAAGCCCGGCCTTCTTCGCCTGAAAACGCAAAACCTGCCGGTAAGCCTTCACAGGATCAGGGACTGGAAGCCGAAAACTCACACTCCGAGCCCTGGAATAAAAGGATCCCTTTAACCGTAAACCCTTTTGATCGAGCGCCACGATCGGCCGCCCTCCCTTCTTTCGATCTTCGGTCAAGCGGATGCGCCCCCGGATGGGAAGCTGGATTCCCCCAGGTTCCAAAAACACCCCGCAAAGCCCACTCTTCGGGGCCAACTTGGGTTCCAGGCGAACCCAAAAACAGCCCCCTTCCACCACATAACCTGCAGTGGGAGGAGCATAAGCAAAATTAAAATGTCGCAAAGGCCAAGTGCGCGGCCGAGTGGGGCCGGGCCAAGATTCAAGGTCGAGGATCAGGCCGCCGGGAAAACCGAGGATCCCCGCCTTCTTCGCTGCGTCAAACACAGGCTTAAAAAAAGCCTCTCCTTTTCGAAAAGACCTAGACAAGCTCGGATCCCCCCCACTCTCTACATGCAAGGCCCCCCTATCCGTCCGCCGGAACTTGGTTTCGAAAACATAGTCCTTGCCAAAGTTCTCGAGAGCAAAAACAGCCGTCAGGATTTTCTGGTTGCTTGCGGGAACAAAAAACTCTTGAGCCCTGGAAGTCACTAGAGTCTTGCCACCAGCGAGAGGGGCTACCCAAAGGCCCGTGCGGATCCCCGCTTTTTCCCCCTGATTCAGAAGCATGCTGATCCTGCTTTGGAGGCTATGCTTTTTTTGCTCGTGTTTGGATCTCTGGCTTGGTGAAAAAGTCGATCCAAAGAAAAGGAGTAAGGAGAGAGAAGGGACGATTGGAAGCTTCATAGTATGTTCGGCTGCAGATCCTGAAGGAGAATGACCTCGCTTTCCAGTCCGGAAAAGGCATTTCCTACAATTCCTTCTCCCTGGGCCTTCCTCAACATCGCTTCCATCTCCGGGTAAAAATGGCTGAGACCGACCCGTTTTGGATGCGCCTCTTCCATCAGAAGAGCAATCGCCGAGGGGCAGAGATGCCCAGGTTCCGGTTCGGGGAAGCTGCATTCGAGAACAGCAAAATCGGCATTCCGACAAGCTTCGATCAAGCCAGGCCCCAGGTCGCTGTCACCCGAATAGGCCAAAATTTTAGAGCCCATTCGAATCCTATAACAATAGGCAGGTTGACTGTGCATCGCTGGAAAGGCTTGCCATTCAAAAGCCCCCACCCGCGTCCATTCCCCTTCCCCGATTCCAAGCTCCACGATCTCCAAGAGATCATCGTCCACCCAAGACCCATACAGGTCCACCCATGCCCGATGGATCCGCTTCAGCCCCGGGGGACCATAGAGACGCAAAGTCCCCAAGCGCTTTCGAAGCTCCTGGTTATGGCGCAAAAAGAGCAAGGGCAACAAATCAGCATGATGATCAATATGGTAGTGCGAAAACAAAATGCCTTCGACCTTCCAAGCTTCCTCTCCGGCCTCTGCCAGGCGCAGGAGGTTTCCCGGCCCAAAGTCGAGGTGAAGAGATTCGCCGGCATAGCGGAGACGATACCCGGAAGCAGCTCGCCCTCCCGGCATTCGGATACTTCCGGTCCCCAGGGGAAGCAGATGAACTTCTTCAGCTTGCATAGCCATTAGGATGACTTTTGTGCCAAGCCCATGCGGTCTCCAGGATCTCGGTAAGAGAACCAAATCTGGGTTTCCAACCCAACTCTTCCCGCGCTAAAGCGGAGGAGCCCACAAGCTTAGGGGGATCCCCCGGACGGCGACCTTCCTCCACGGCGGGGATGGAATGGCCCGTCACCTTTCGCGCTTCCTCAATCACCTGCAACACCGAATGCCCCTGCTCGTTTCCCAGGTTGTAGGCAGCCACCTTGGCTCGCCCTTCCCGCAAGGCCTCCAGGCCCAGGACATGCGCTTCAGCCAGGTCTAAAATATGGATGTAATCACGGATACAAGTCCCATCAGGGGTGGGATAGTCAGTCCCAAAGATCTTGATGTTTTCCCGCTTCCCCAAGGCAACTTCCAACACAAGCGGGATCAGGTGCGTCTCAGGATGATGGTCCTCTCCAATCTCCGCAGAGGGATGTGCCCCCGCCGCATTGAAGTAACGCAATGATACAGAGCGGAGACCATAGGCCCGCTCATAGTCGGAGAGCAAACCCTCACAATACAGCTTCGTTCTCCCATAAGGATTGATGGGATCCTTCCCCAAATCCTCAGTGATGGGAAGACTCTCAGGTTCCCCATAAATTGCGCAAGTCGAAGAAAACACAAAGTTCTTACATCCAGCTGCCACCATCCCATCCAAAAGATTGAGCGTTGCCACAAAATTCTGAAGGTAATAGCGGCTTGGATCGACCACACTCTCACCCACATAACATGAGGCAGCAAAATGAAAGACGGCTTCAGGGGCGGTCTCTTTCAGGGCGGCCATGCAAGCCTCCCGGTTTTTCAGATCCACCTGGATCAAAGGAACCCCAGAAATCGCTTCGGCATGCCCTTCGCTGAGATCATCCAGAACTGTGACCTCTTCTCCCAGCTCTAAAAGCCTCCGCACTGTGTGAGAACCGATGTAGCCTGCGCCACCCACTACGAGAATTGTCATAGGAAGATTTTGAGCCCAAAGCTCCCCAAACGCCAGGGCTTTCGAAACCCATGGAAGGGGGAGTTCTTAGTTCTTTTTTTCACCAGAAAGGGCACGGCTCCATTTCTCCCGAATCCGCGCTCTCCCCTCCGGAGTCTCTTCCATGCCAGGAGGCAAGTAAACATCCTTGCCCGAAAGCCTCCGAAGGACCTCATGATTCCTCCGAAAAACCCTTGGGTCTGTTTCCTTGTTCAGATGAGAGAGAAGCTTGGGAATCGCTACTCTTACGGGGAGAGTCACCATCAATCCCAATGCTTCAAGCCTGAGAACCGGTTCTTTGGCTCGTAGTCCCAGGAGAATGGGCTTGGCATCCCCAGGGTTGCGTTGACGAAGGACCGCCAAAGCAAGCTTTCGAAGCCCAAGGCTGGGATCATTCTGCAACACCCAAGTAATCGTCCGGTCGATACTGATTTTTTGGTCAGGGTTTTGGACCTGAGCCAAGGTGGTCAAAAACAGCTTTCGCAACTCGGGATTGGGATTCCTTTTGACCTGGATTTGAACCTCCAATGGATCAAAAGAGGTTCTCCTTCCCAATTTTTTTTCTTTTTTAAGAATCGCCTCAGTCTCAAGGAAAAAACCCTTCCCGATGGACTGAATAAAATCTTGAAAATTCCCGTTTTTCAAAACCAGGTAGGTCTTCAAAGCCCCATCAAAATCCTTCATGGCCCGAAGTGCCATGAAGCGCAAATGAAGGGCGGGTGCTTGTAAGGGACCAGGTACTTCGGAAAGTTTCTTCGTCAGCCTTGCCGCTTCCTTGAACTGGGCGAGAGCAAAATGAGCACGAGCCTCCAAAAGGAGAAAAAGCTTATCTTTCGGATACAGCTTCTCAGCCTCCTTCGCTATCGAAAGCGCCTTCGCCGGGAGACCTAATCGGAGGTTTTCACGAATCCATTCTTTTGCCGCTGAAGCCCCCCTCTTTGGATTCTTCATCAACTTCTCAAGAATGCGCCCCCCCTCTCGATGATCCTTCTCCTTCGGAGATAAAAGAAGGACCCGAGCCAGCCCCATCTGCGCAGACACATTTTTCGGGTCTCGCAGAACAACTTCGCGGAATCCCTTGCGGGCTTGTCTCAGATCCCCACGAGCCAGGGCATCCCAAGCCAGGATATGTTTGGCAGGAAAGAAATTGGGATCTTCTTTCAAGAGTCCTTCAAGAATCGTCCGAGCTTGGAGGGAACGCCCGAAGAGACGAAGACCTTTCGCCCGCGCAAGGCGACCGACCCTCGTCGCATCCCGAGGCAAATCCTCGAGCTTCAGGCTCCCCTTCTTCTCCCGGATCTCAAGGATTTCCCGATCCGCGTCTCGATCCTCCCGGATATATGCTTGAATCAAGTCCTTCGAAAGAGGAGCCAAATTGACAAGGTCTTCTTTGTCTTCTTCTCGCCCCAGAGACATCCCCAGGTCCCGCTCAAAAGCCCGAAGGGCCAATCCTTTCGGAGTTTGAGGAACGCCCGGTTGTGGATACAGCCCACAGGAACCAAGCAAAAAGAAAAGGAACGAAAGAATACGCATGGGCCTATTTCACCCGGGCAAGGGGAGCAGTGCAAACATGGGTTCCGCCACAATCCTCTTGGGGTTAGAATGTTTGGTCTTTTCGGCCTCAAACTCCCCCACATGGATCCCAGAGATGGGGATCCCTGAGAGTTATCCCTTTCCAAAAAACCAAAGACCAACACGATGAACAACAGACTCCCCCTCATCCTCCTCCTGATCTCCCTTGCTGCTTGCTCAAAGGGTGGAGCAAAGACAACGAGTCCGGTCAAAATCGCCGAATCTTTTACCTTCTTCGGCTTAGGCGGCAAGGCAGCCATCACCGAGTTTCCCGTTCCCCTCAAATTCGGGTTGCATGACAGCGGGGTCCTCAACTTTACCAACAATGGGGAATACACCGTAAAACGACCGGGCAAACCTTCCTCAAGGGCTTTCCCCTATAAACTTGCCAAGGATGGATTTCTGGAGCTGAGCGTCAGCAGTCTTTCACGCTGGCCTGGAGGCTTCGACCTGACGAACAAGAGTGCCCTCTTTTTCATCGACCGAAGGAGAAGAACCCGCAACGTTGGAGACAACGCACCCTATTTTTATTTGGGAGTCCCCAAGATCAAGGGGACCCCAAAACTCGAGAGCAGTTGGAACGCCTTCGGGGATGAGATGTTCTTTGCTGTAAAAGGGGCCAAGGGAATTCCGGAGAATGTCGCCCGCGGCTTCTCAGGAGATTTGGTGATCGACAAGGCTGGTTTCATCACAAAGGGAAGCTGGATTGATTCCACCGGCTCCAAGGGTGGCCTTGTCCTGGTCAGCGGAAAGACACGGAGCTTTGCTGACGGGGAGTTGGATGCGACTTTAGACCTCAAAGGAGGTTCCCTGACGGGAGTGCGCTCCTATTCGGGACAAGCCGGCAAACACCTGATCGTTTTACTCGACGAAAATGCCAGCAAGGACCATACGATCGGCATGCTTATCCTTGTGCGCCAAGGATCCAAGCCGGATCTCAAGAAACTCGCAGGAACTTGGCTCGTCGGCGCCCATACCCTCTTTACAAAAGCCAAGGCTTCAGGCGTGGATGCAGCGAATGGAGAATTGACATTGGGAAGTAATGGTACCTGGATCCTGAGGGTGACGGGAATCCGAGGCGCACCCTTCGAATATCGGGGGACCTTTAAAGCGGGGGACAAAGGAAAACTGCTTTTTAAAGAGGACAATCAAGCGCGGGACTGGGTTGCAGGCGTAGACCCCGATGGGCGGTATCTCGTGATTTCCGACAATATCGCCCCTGCCAATATCCGCAGTAAAGACAATGAAGTCGGCCTTTATTTCGCCATTAAAAAGTAAAAGCTCTCCAAGAGAGAATCCCTTTAAGGACTTCCTACCATTTTCCTTTCTGAAAAGGATTTGCATCCTCCAAATAATTGAGAAAAGACTGGTGATAGGGAGCGCATAGGACCTCGGCAAGGCGCTTTCTCGGGCACCAAAGCAAGGACTTCAGTTCCGCCTCGGGTGTGGGTTCTCCCAAGGCTTTCACCTTGAAAAAAAAGGAACGCCAAACATAGGCCCTCTTCCCATGGATCTTTCGCAGCCCCTCCTGCACGAACAAAAAATCCTCCATTTGAATCGGACACCCGGTTTCTTCATCCCATTCCCTGACAAGAGCCTCTTCGAGAGTTTCCCCCTCCTCTACCTCCCCTCCCGGAAGATCGAAAACGGACTGGAGGGGACCGCCAACGGCCAAGCGCCTTCGGTTTTCTCCCAGGAGGATCGCCCCATTGCGCTCCAGAACACCAAACACCCCAAGAAAGTCCCGGTCTTCAGCCACTTTAGACATGGATCCCATCCTTGGCCGAAGCGCCTTACAGCACAAGAAGGAAATCATCCTCTCCGACACATTGACGGGTGAAAAACGTCCCTACAAAGGGCTTATCCCTCCCCTGGAAGGATCTCGTTATAGTCAGAGAGGGACCCAATGAAATTCGGAAAACTTTTTCGGGAATGGCAAAGCCTGAACGAAAGCAAGCAGCCACTCCCCGCCTGGGACAAAAGATCTTCCATCCATCGGGTTCGGATTTGGAGAAAACCAAAGCAATGCGCAAACGCTTAGCCCTTTTATTGATCGTATTTTTTGTTGCCCTTTGGGGGAGCTTGAGAGGGGCCGAAGCCCTTTGGGAACCTGCCTGGATCCCTGCCACAACATGGATCGATCAAAAACCTTCCCTTTTCTCGGCACCTTCCTCCTTCAAGAGAACCACTTCCCTCTCAAAACAAAACAAAACAGATCGTTTTTCCCGCTCCATGCCCTCCGATCCAAGCCTTCTATTTTTCAGCCTTCCCCCCATTCCCAACAATCCCCCTTTGCTTCGTGAACACTTGGCGCGCGGCTTATCCCAACTCACAGGAAACAAAACTGAAACCACTCTTCACCCTCTTCAAATCCAGGTCGATCGACTCCAAAGCCAGGGAGGACAGCCCAAAACCGCAACAAAAGCCTTACTCCAAACCCTTCAACAAAAGAAGACTCAAGTCTTCATTCTCTGTTTCAACTTTCGGACCCTCGATCCAGCCCCCTTTTCCCATCCACCCAAGAAACATCCTCTTTGGAAAAGGCTTCGAGCATGGCTTCCCCTCCTGCGGGTTGACCGAAGCCAGGCTCTCCCCGGCGTCTCCCGACCAGGGTTTTTTCCAAGAACTCTCCGTCTTTTTTTTCGGGGGGGCGTTTCTGATGAAAAAAAAATCTGGGAGAAAATCGGAGCAACACTGATCCAATACCATAGACTTTCCAAAGAGGCTGGCTCCACATTCATCCCCCTCTATGTCCCCCAAGCCTTTGAGGTCGACGGCGCGAACCTGACCCAGATGTTGGAAGACCTCCGCCTTAGCCCAAAGCACTTCGAGGCCGGAAGACCCAGCAGGCACTTTCGGGATCTCTGCCAACGTTTAGGTCTCCCCTATGTGGCAACCCTGACTGCCCTCAGGCGTGTTCCCAACAAAGCAAAACGCCCTCTCTACCAAACTCAGGATCCAAAAAACTTCGAGAGCAGGGTCTTGACCAACCGAGGCCTCCGCTTCCTCCTCCGGCCCCTCCTCCCCATCCTAAAGAACCTACTTACAAAAAAGTGAATCGAGGTTCCAATCTGCAAAGGTCCACCTTTAGGTCCCGAACCTCTTCCAGCCTTTCCAAGTAAAGATCCCGCGGGATCTCCTTTGCCCCGAACTGTGCAAGATGAGGTGTCAAAAACTGAACATCGAAGAGCTGAATCCCTGCATTTCCAAGGCTTCTACGGAGGGCAACCAGCGCAATCTTGGAAGCATCCCGACAACGGTGGAACATGCTCTCACCCGCGAAGAGCCCTCCGATTTGCACACCATAGATCCCGCCAACGAGGTCTTCCCCGACCCATACTTCAAGGCTATGCGCATATCCCAGCTCGAAGAGATTCTTGTAGGCTCTTTGCATCTGGGGCGTAATCCAAATCCCATCCGCTCGTCTTTCGTTGCATCCTTCCATCACCCTGGAAAAGGCATGGTTCCAACTCAGGCGGAATTCTTGGCTTCGAGCTCGCCTTTGAAGACGTCGAGATACATGCAAATCCTCAAGATCAAGAACACAGCGTGGATCGGGAGACCACCAAAGAATGGGCTCATTTTCACTGAACCAAGGGAAAATCCCCGAAGAATAGGCAGTCAACAACCAGTCCACCTCTAAACGTCCACCGAAGCCTAGAAGTCCTTCGGTACATGCTTCACGAGGATCGGGAAACCGTGGGGGAAGCTCAGGATCGAGGAAGGAAACTTCCATTTCCAAAAAAGAGGCCCAAGGACCCCTCCTCCCTTAGCAACTTGTGCCTTCTCCGCGAAGGCGATCCTTGAGACGTTCGAGGACCTTACCATGGATCTGACAGATTCTGGCAGCAGAGAGCTTGAGCCGTTTGGCCACATCCCGGAGACATAAGCCTTCAAAATAGTGCAGCTCCACCAAGGCCCATTCCGTCTCGGAGAGAAGATCCTCTATGCGATGCATCAACTCTTGATGGTAGATTCGATTCCAAGGGGTATGCAGCTCTTCTTCCCACTCGCTGTGCCCCATGTAATCAATGATGGTGGCCTCGATGCGGTCCAATTCTTCTTCGTTTCCAGAAAAGACACCCGCACTGACCTGCTGAGCGGAAGATGGATAAGAACGGCGGTAGGTATCCATGTCGACCCCCAGGGCGAGTGCAATCTCCGAATCGGAAGGGGGCCTGCCATATTGGTGATGGAGTTCTTGAGCAACGCGGTTGCGTTTTGCCAAGCGATTTCGCATGAGCCGAGGCAGCCAATCCATGGCCCGAAGCTCATCCAGCATGGCCCCATTGACCCGCAAACGGAAATAGGAGAGGAAGCTCCTTCCCTTGCTTGCGTTAAAAGTATCGAGACAACGCATGAGCCCCGAATATCCAGCCGTGCAGAGATCATCTAAATCCACGGAACGAGGGAGACGCGAGTGAAGAATCCGTGCGAGGTCCGTCACATCATCTAAAAACCGCTCCACAAGAACATCCCTGGGTTCATATTGATTGGTCCTCTGATAGGCCTCCAGCAAGGCCTCGGTGCTGAGGGATTCCCAATCCGTCTTTTGATCTTTGGAGGAATCCTTTTGCTTTTTTTTGGCTGAGGGATGGGCTGAAGCATGGGGAGTTGCAGTTGAATTGGATGGAGTAGAGGCAGTGGAGTTTGTTCGGCTCGGACCTCGCTTCTTCTTTCTTTTCTTGGATGCACCCTTCGGGTTTTCATTGGGATCCTCACAGGAGGCATCCTGAGAAAGGGATGAGCGCCGCTTCTTTTTTTTTCGTGATTCGATCCCTGCACACTTCGCTTTTCTGGCTACCGCCATCGAAGCCTCCCAATCCATCGAAACAATGTTTGTCGGGGATCCATGCTTCCCCTCCTTGTCATGGGATCATCCAAACCATGACAAAGAAAGTGTAAGGCTTTTTTTCAAAACATCAGAAAGAAAAGTAGAGCGAGCTTCTAAAAATTTTTTGGATCAAAAGGAGGGAAACGGAATGGGTAAGTAAAATCATCTTGCACGAACCTTGAAACCAAGTTTCTCCAGACAGCTTCGTTCTTCGTGAATCATTTGTTCTAAATCTTCTTCGTTCAGATCATCAAAACCAAAAAGATGCAAACAACCATGGATCATGTAGAGAGCAAGCTCGGCCTTTATGGAGTTGCCATGGAGTGCCGCTTGGCGTTCGGCGTAAGGGATGCAAATAAGAAGTTCTCCCTGGGCATGGGCTAAAACAGAATCGCCCTGGAAAGAAGAGGGGGGACTTTCTTTGTCTTCTAAAGGAAAACTGATGACATCGGTACTTGTGGGATCTTTGAAAAAACGATCATGGACCGCTGTAATTTCTTCGTCCCCGCAAAACCGAAGAGAGAGGCGAAGAGAATTGCCTTGCCGTTGAAAAACCACTTCGAGAACTCGGTTGCAGAATTCTTGAAGGCTCTCCTCTCCCAAGAAGCCGAAGTCCAACTCTTCATCTCTGGAAATTTGGGGCCAAGAGGGTGAGGAGAAGCTCACTGCAGCAACTACTTTCCTTTACGAGTTCGAACAGGATTGGCCCCGCGATCTTCGGGACTTGGCATCCTTGCCTGTGTGCTTTCGTACGCTTGCACAATGTCCTGGACAATGCGATGACGAACGATGTCTTCACGATCCAGATGCACAACCGTCAGGTTTTTGACCCGATGCAGGCGTTGCACAGCATCAACCAAACCCGAACGTATGTTGCCGGGAAGGTCCACCTGGGTCACATCCCCGGTCACGACAATCTTGCTCTCCTCTCCCATGCGGGTCAAAAACATCCGCATTTGGGATACCGTGGTGTTTTGTGCTTCATCCAACAAAATAAAAGAATGATTGAGGGTCCGACCACGCATGTAGGCCAAGGGACAAACCTCGATGATTTCACTCTCCAGATAACGCTTGGTAAGAGTCGGCCCCAACAGATCCCCTAAGGCATCATAAAGGGGACGAAGATAGGGATTGACTTTGGCATAATAATCGCCAGGGAGAAAACCCAGTTTTTCCCCCGCTTCCACAGCAGGGCGGGCGAGGACGATCTTCTGGAACCCGCCCCGTTGCAAAGCTTCCACTGCGGCGGCAACCGCCAAAAATGTCTTTCCTGTCCCCGCAGGACCGACTGCGAAAACAACGGAATTCTTTTCAATCGCCCGAAGATAGTTCTTCTGCCCTTTGGTCTTGGGTTGGACGCGATGGGTCCGTCCGGATGGGGAGTCCCCCTCCCCTCCATTGGACTTTGGACCCGCAGGCTCCTTGGGACGCGCATGGCGCACCCTTGGGGCCGTATCCAGGCCCAAAATCATGTTCTCGATTTCAGCATGTGTGAGACGATGGCCTTGGCGCATCCTTCGCAGACAACGCTCAAGGATGGATCGAGCCTTGGAAACCCCTTCCTCGTTCCCAAGGATCTTTAACACATCCCCCCGATGTACAAGTCGAACACCAAAGTGTTTTTGGAAAAGCTTGGCCGTTTTGTCCAAAGGACCAAAGAGGACACGGGCTTCTTCGACATTTTGGAGGGGGATTTCAGCGTTCATTTGTTTATTGAGGAGAATGAATCATAGGGATTAGGTCAAGCGAACGAAAACAAAGAAAAAGGCAGGGATCGAAAAGAGGAGGGAGTCAATCAGATCCAAGACCCCCCCGTGCTCAGGAAGCATAGTCGAAGAATCTTTGACCCGGCACCGGCGTTTGACCAAGGATTCCACAAGGTCTCCGATCTGGGTGGTAAGGTTAATCAGGAGAGAGAGACCAAGGATTCCGAGGAGCGGCACATGGACTTGACCTACCAGCGGACTCCAAAGAAAAACCCCAAGAACGCATGAAGTGATCAGGCCCCCGACCGCCCCTTCGACCGACTTTCCCGGACTGACATGTGGAATCAGTTTGCGGTTCCCAAAAGTGATTCCAAAGAGATAAGCGCCAATGTCCCCAAATTTTGAAATCACAACAACAAAAAGAAGAGCCCCAAGGTTGCGCATTGCCAGGCCCTGGGCAAAAAACATCGGCCAAGCAAGCCACACAAAACCCAGCAGCGTGCTTCCCATTTCTTCAAGCCCTTCCTCCATTCGAGTCCGAGTCAAGGAACGAAGGGCCATGGTGAACACCAACACTACCGTGGCGAGAATGGGTAGGTAGAGTTCAGTATCCAAGCTCTCCCAGCTGTGGAAGAAAAAAGCCCCAAGGTGCAAAACCAATGCTGCCCCCAAGAGATAACGACGCCCAATGGGGAACCCCCCGGAGCGCATCATGTGCACATACTCCTGAATCCCAACAAGAGAGAGAAGGGCCAGGACGGCGGCAGAAAACCGTCCCTCTCCCCAGCGCTGATCGGCCCACCAAAGAAACGCAATCAGGGCCAACAAGGTCGGGGCGATGACAAGACGGGTCCCAAGTCCTTTGCTCCGCGCAAAGCTCACGACCTAGGACCATCCTCAGGGGCAATCACTGAGGCAATCTCCCGCTCCCCCTCGGGAATCCCTCCAAATCTCCGCACGCGACGTGCATAGTCCTTGAAGGCTTCGTGCAAATCCTTTTTGGAAAACTCCGGCCAACAAACAGGGGTCACATAGAGCTCGGAATAGGAAACCTGCCAAAGCAGAAAATTGCTCAACCGAAATTCTGAGGCTGTCCGAATCACCAGGTCGGGATCAGGGATCTCCGGGCAATAGAGATGCCTTCGCAAAACCTCTTCATCGATGTCTTCGGGACTCCTGTCTCCTGCGGCAATTTCCTTTGCAATCCTGCGCATCGCATCCACAAGTTCTTGTCGTCCCCCATAGGAAAGTGCAAGACAGAGGACAAGGCCGTTGTTGTTTCGGGTCAGTTCTTCCGTTTCCGCAAGAACACGACGAACATCCTCAGGGAGACGATGGATGCGACCTGCATGGGTGAGTCGAACATTGTTTTTTCTCAGAGTCCCTCGCTCCTTAATGAGAAACTTCTTAAGCATCCGCATAAGGAAACGGATTTCCTCTTTTGGACGCTTCCAGTTTTCTTCGGAAAAGGCATAGAGCGTCAACGCTTCGATGCCAAGCTTGGCACATTCAGTTACGGTCTCCCGAACGGATCGAACACCCGCTTCATGTCCGCGGACACGCAAGGAGCCCCGGGAACGCGCCCAACGCCCATTCCCATCCATGATGATGGCGACCGAGCGAGGCCGCATTGCAACACCCTCCACGACTTCCCCTTCACCCTCGGATCGGGTCATCCTCAAACTCCTAGTACTTTGGTGCTCGAACCGTTGTTCGAGGCAGCTCCCCGATGGATCACTTGATTACGTCCCGGTCCCACTGAAAGGACTGGGATGCTAACCCCCAGGCCGTTTTCAAGGAACTCCACATAGGCACGCGCAGCGGCGGGGAGTTCCTCGAAGGACCTCACCGAGGTAAGATCCTCGTCCCAACCCTCCAACTCCTCATAATGAGGCTTAAGGTTTTCAAAGCCCGGGACTCCCGCAGGATACACCCCGAAGGATTGTCCCTCCCCTTCATAGGCAACCGCAACTTTAAGGGGGGAAATCCCCGAGAGGACATCAAGATTGGTGAGACAAAGCTCATCCACCCCGGCGACCTCCACGGCATAGCGAACAGCAACCAAATCGAACCAGCCGCAGCGCCGAGGCCGTCCGGTCGTGGCCCCGAATTCATGGCCTTGGGTCCGGATCCTCTCCCCCATTTCCTCGAAGAGCTCTGTTGGAAAAGGCCCCTCTCCCACACGAGTCGTATAGGCTTTGGCCACACCCACCACTCGTTGAACTTCTCGAGGGGGGAAACCCGCTGCCCCAATCCCTGCCGGACCCACCGAGCTGCTGGTGACGTAGGGATAAGTCCCAAGATCTACATCCAACATCATTCCCTGGGCACCTTCGAAAAGGATCTCTTTCTTTTCAAGGGCAGCGGTTCGAACCATCGCCCCGACATCCTGGCCAGAAGGTAAAAGAACGCGACCAACTTCTTTCAGATCCCCTAGAAGTTTTTCTCGATCAATGGGGGCCTTGCCCAAGCCTTCTAAAAAACGATTCTTGAGGGAAAGGGCAGCGTCCACCCGTTTCTCCAGAACAGCCGAATCGGCAAGATCCGAAAAGCGCAAACCAATCCGGCTTGCACGGTCTTGGTAGGCGGGACCGATTCCCCGTCCCGTGGTCCCAATTTTTCCATGGCCGCGGAGTTCCTCCATCACCTGATCCTGCATGCGATGGTAGGGAAGGATCAAATGTGCCGACCAGGCAAGGAAGAGGTTTTTTCCTAATTCCACTTCGATTCCCAGCTTCCGGATTCCTTCGATCTCCTTGACCAATTCCCAAGGGTCCACCACCACCCCCCCCCCGATCAAGTTCTTCGTGCCGGGCCGGAGAATCCCCGATGGGAGGAGATGCAGGACAAACTTTTCCTTGCCCACCACAACCGTATGACCGGCGTTGTTCCCTCCAGAATAGCGAACCACGAGGTCCGAAGAAGCAGACATCATGTCGATGACCTTGCCCTTGCCCTCATCCCCCCACTGGATCCCGACGACACAAATACTGCTCATAGACAGCTCTTCCTTTGAGGAAAAGGAAGAGGAAAACCTCCTCCCCCTGCGTTCCCAGACAAACAAGAAGGGAAAATCCTAGCCTCGGCCCCGTTGTTTTTCGACTCCAAGACCAAAGCCTTCTTCCGCCCATACTTCCATAAAAAGGGCTTGACGGATAAACGGTCAACCGTATATTCCAAATCCATGCCCCCTTCTTTTCCCCAAAACCTCTTGGAGACCTACCTCGAAGACCTCTGCAAAAAACAAAAGGCGGAGGGCTTTGACCGACTCAAAGAGGAGTTCTTCATTGCTCTTCGCTACCTCCGTCGCAAGAAACCTCAATATTCCCATTCTTTTCATGAAGAAGAGGGAGCCCTGGACCTTCTCCATGACTGTGTCGCCGAGATCCTCTCAAATCCTCAGCAAGCTTGGCCACGGGGAAGCATCCTTCGCTTAGTCGGACGCAAGGCTTATGCAAGTTTTGAGCGGAAGGTTCTCCGCACCCATTCCCTGGACCCAAAGCTCCTTTACGCCCCAAGGGAATTCTCTTGGGCAGAACCCGGGAATGACCCCTCCTTGATTCAAGCGGTTTCGGAACCGGGGGTCCGAAAAGGTAGCGGGGGCATCCACTTCGAGCGCCTGAGACTTTCGATGCAGCAAAGCGCTCATGAACAAAAAAGCCGTCCCCCGACTCGGAGGGGGCTTAGGGCCCGTCTACGTGCTCTCGCTCATCACCTGGGAAGGGATCCTCGATACCAAAATTTCTGGCTCTGCCGGCTCGGAGAAGTTCTCCTCTGCCTGGCCTTTCGCTCGCTCGAATCCGAAGTCGAAGACCTCCTACCCGGTTCTCCTTCGACCCAGGAGCTTCAGAGTCGGCTAGAGCGCATCCTCCTCCAAATGCGTCAACTCCCCATTGATGGGGTACAAGGCAAGGGCCTCCGAGCCGCAAGAGCTCTTCACCGCCACAAGGATTATTCCCGACCCAGCCTGACCGCCGCCCTGGAAAACCTCCCTCGCCCCCGATTCGGAGCCCTCGCCCTGCGCATTGAAGAAGCCCGCCTTTCAGGCGAACCGGATCGCGCCCTCTCCTGGAGTCCGGCCCCTGAAGATCTCCACAAGATTCCCAACCAAAGCGCCCGCCAAAGCCTCCTTCTCCAGCGTGCACGACTCTATGAGGCCATGGGAAACCCGGATCGGGCCGCGCGTCTCCTCGAAAGCTTTCTACCCCTGCATCAACGGTCTGCCCTCTTTCTCTACAATCTTTGGGTTCTTTCTCATATGGCAGGTCTCCCATGGATCCAATGCAAGGCCCGAGAGCGATTGGCAAACCTTTCCCCGCAGATTCTCTACAGACAGAGCCCCATCCTTCGTATCAGAGTCCATCGCATCCTGCACCAGAGACTGTAACCAGTAAGACCTTGGTGCTACCCTTCCCCGAAAGCGTTTCCCGAAACAATGCAAGGAAGGCCACATGTCTCCAACCTACCGCGTTCTGATTCTTCCAAGCCCGGAAACCACTGATCACCACCCGGAGTCCTCCGAGGAAGGAAGCTTTGAAGAGTGGACTCTCCCCTGGCTTCGCCTCGTCTATGGCCAACGATTGGACTATCAACGGGAAGGTGAAGAAGAACCGGGGCGGTGGGTAGTAAAAAAGGTCGCAAAAGACGCGAAAGGCCCATACTACAAAATCGCCCCCTATGTTCCTCTACTCAAAGGGGGAGACGCAAAAAAAAGAAGGGAGGCATAGCCTTCCTTGCACCTCACGAAGCAATGGGCTTAGAATCCCCCGCCGCCGGGGGTTTCAAGGCGGAAGGCTGTGCCTGGGGGCAGCAAAAACGAACCCTTCGCCGGAAGAGGATCCCAACGACCCTCCTTTTGAATTGCTTGGGAACCAGTGAAAGCAGGAAAACCATTCGGCCCTCCCTTGGGAGCGAGACGCCGCCGTTCGCAGATGAGCTGAACCTTCAGCGGGACTTCACTGACAAGGATTTTCCTGAGCCCCTCTCCCCCCCGATGCTTCCCTGCGCCCCCACTCCCCCGCCGAAGCTCCAATCTCTCGAGGTAGACAGGATAGCTCCGTTCAAACTCTTCAATCGGAGTATTCCGCGTATTGGTCATATGGGTTTGCACGGCGGACCCCCCTTCTCCGCGGGACGAAGCGCCGGCCCCCCCGGCCAGAGTTTCATAGTAAACGAAGGTCCGGTTTGTCCCCGGAAACTTCCCCCCAAAACTGAGATTGTTCATGGTCCCTTGCGCCTGAGCGGGCATGTCCGCACCGGCTTGAGCCAAAGCCTCAAAACACAAATCCACTAAGCGTTGAGAAGTTTCGACATTCCCACCTGCGACCGCAGCGGGAAAAAAGGGATCCAACAAACTCCCTTTGCGAGTGGAGATTTGGAAGAGAGCCTCCAAGCCGCTGTTTTGAGGCAGATCCTCTCCAAGGAGGCAGCGTAGGGAATAGAGGACCGCCGCTCGAACAACGGCGCGATTGGCATTGAGGCAACCCCTGCTTTGCGATGCAGACTCGGAAAAATCAAAGTGAAGCAGCCCCTCGGATCCAAGCTCGAGGCGGAGTCGGAGGGGAATGTCTTCTTCAATGAATCCATCCCCTTCGAGAAAGTCCTCTGCCTGGTAGATCCCAGGTTGGAGAAGACCCTCAAGCCGGGAACGAGCAAGGCGTTCTGCATAGTTCCTTAGAGCCGAACGAGCGGCAGCCAGGCATTCACTTCCAAAGCTTGCACAGAAGGCCTTCAAACGCTCCCCGCCATGGCGATTGGCCGCAAGCTGGGCCCGCAAATCTCCTTCTCGTTGCTCGGGAGTCCTCGTGTTTGCAAGGAGAAGCGCCAGAACATCCCCTTGCAACACTCCTTCCTTTTCAAGGAGAACGGGTGGAATCACCAGCCCTTCGGCGATTAAGTCCTCCTGGATCCCCATGGAGCCGGGACTCGCGCCGCCGATGTCAGCATGATGTGCTCGATTGACGACAAACCATGTCCTCCTCCCATCCAAGGGGACAGCCGTAATGAGAGTGAGGTCCGGAAGGTGGGTCCCCCCACGAAAAGGATCATTCAGGATGACCGAAGACCCCGGTCCCAAGTCCGGAAATGCAGCAAGGGCCGCCTGCACGGAAAGACCCGCAGATCCAAGGTGGACCGGAATATGCGCAGCTTGGGCAACTTGCCGAGCATCTTCATCAAACAACGCACAGGAAAAGTCCATCCGTTCCCGGATATTGACCGAAGGAGCGGACGCACGAAGAACCTCCCCCATTTCTTCGGTGAGAGTTGTAAAAAGCTCATCGAAAACCGCCAGACGGATGGGATCAAAGTCCATGACCCTAACCGTTTTTTCGCGCAGCCTTCAGTGCTTTTCGGTATCGGATCGCAACGTCTTTATAGCCTGGGTAAAGAGCTACACACTCGCGGAGGAGCGGAATGGCCTTTTCTATTTTCCCTTCTTGCTCGAGTTGCAGAGCAGCCTTGTAGAGTTCCTTCGCACGACGAATCCGATCTTCCAGCTGAGCAGCTTTGTCCTTCCAGAGCCCCTCCGGCTCCATCTTTTGGAGAGTCCCATAAAGGGAAAGGGCTTCTTCCAACTTACCTTCGCGCAGAAGGTTCCCTGCCTCACTTCCGAGCTCACGCGAACGCCATACGCGCAAATCGGAGAGAGCCTCATTGACGGGAAGAAGATCTTTCTTGCAAAAGACTTTGGCCTTGGCAATGAGCTTTTCCGCTTTGTCAAATTGCTTTTTCTCCATAAGGATGCGGGCCTCATCCAAATACTCATTTCCCTTGGCTTCGTCGGCCCATTCGAGAGCCTCCCGGCGGGCTTTGGCTGCCCAATTCAATCCAGCCTCCTCGGCTAATTCCGCAGCCCGTTCCATGGCTTTGGAAGCCGCAGACCAATGCTTTTCTTGGGCCAGCTTCTTCGCATGCTCACGGTTCGATTCAGCCAAGGCGATATCAGCTCGGGCCATCAGCTGTTTGGCCTCACTCAAAGAAGGATCCTGTTCCAAAGCAATCGAAGCGTTGTACCTGGAAGAATCAAAATCTTCATTTTCCAAGGCCTTAAGGGCAAGACGGTAGCGGTCTTTGGCCTTCTCTCTCTTCCCTGCGAAAATTTCCGAGACTTTCCTGAGCCCCTGCAAAGCCTCGGGATCTTCCCCTTTCACAGAGAGAGCTCTCTGGAATGCCGAAAGAGCTTTCTCCAGCTTCCCCCGTTGCAAAAAATCAGTTCCTTCCCGCACTTTGAGCCGGGCAAGTTTTTCCCGAGCCTTAGACAACCAAATCTGAACCGGCCGGTACCCTGGATCCAAGGTTTGCGCGCGTGCCAAGAGCGGAAGAGCTTCCTCGGGACGATCTTGGAAAAGCAAGTCCTGGGCCTTGGAAAGAAGGGCACGCACCCGAAGGGGCTTTTCCAGCGAACGCAGGGCCTGGTTGCGAGGGCTCTGGGCCAAACCCTTCCGCAGCTCCTGGTAGGCCAAGTCAAAGCGCCCCAATCGCAATTCTTGATCGGTCTTAGCCAGTGCAAGAGGACGGCTGGTGCCCGCACAGGCTGTGAAAACAAGGAGAACGACGAGACCGGCTTTTGCTTCCATACGAAGGGTCCTTAGAAAACAACCAAAAAGTAAAGGGATCCTACCGGAGGGCCCTGGCGGGGAACAGGACGGAACTTTGCTCTTCTTCTTCCCGAGCATCCATCTATCTCGCTTTCTTCACGGTTCCGCACCGGACAAGGTTTTGCGGCAAAGGAGTCCGGATCCCTCTGATTTGAATTTCGATGGATCCTGCCGGTCCTCTTTTTCTCAATGTTTTTATCGCAATCTTTTTCGACAACTCTCCCCGGCACCGCTCTTTTTTAGAGGGAAGACCCTATGCTTCCTCCATGGTCCAAAAAAGCAACCGCAAATTTCACGACCGAATCGCCGGCCAATACGATCGAATCTACGACTCTCCTTACTGGCGCTTTTACAGGGAGATCTCCTGGGATCACCTAAAAAAGTTCCTCCCCGAAACCCGCCCGGCTACCGCCGGGGATCTGGGATGTGGGACGGGCTGGTTCGGCCTTCGCCTTGCAAAGAGCGGCTTCCATCTCATCTTTCTGGATCCCAGCGGCGGAATGCTCGCCCGTGCCCGAGAAAACCTGGAGGCCTTAAACCGCCCAATCGAGGCCCGTTACATCCAAGCCGGACTCGAAGACATGGGTGAAATCGAGGACCAGAGCCTCAGCTTTGCCACGGCCCAAGGCGATCCCCTCTCCTTTTGCAAGAATCCTCGAAGGGCCCTCCTCGAACTTCGCCGTATCTTGAAACCGGGAGCCACATGTGTCCTCTCCGTAGACCACCGGGTCGCGGGACTCAAAGCTCTCTCTCAGGGCAAAACCCCCGGCCCCTTTTTGGATCTCCTCAAAACAGGCCGTACGGAATGGAAGGCGCACCGCTCCGAAGAAGGCTTCCCTATGAAAATGTTCGATGCGCACGAGCTTCAGGCTCTCGCAAAAAAAACCGGCTTCGAAACACTCTCCCTCATTGGAAAAACCTGCCTGGTGCAGCGAAGCAACGAGGCTTGGCTCGAAGATCCTTTACAACGAAAACGTCTCATCAGAGCCGAAGAAGAGGTCCATGGGCTGCCCCCTTACTTCGGCCTCGCAAGTCACCTGCAAATCGCGCTGCGACGAACTTAGGCCGGTTCCGACCCAGGCCGGCAGCTGGGGCAAAGCCCACAGACAAGGATGCTGACCTGCTTTGTTTCCCATCCAGGGATCTTGAAGAGATCGGGATCCGGTAGGCTCTCGCTGTTTTCAAGGTCTTCGACACGACCGCAGGTTTCACAAATCAAATGGTTATGGGGTTCTGTCACTGGATCGAACCGGGTTCGAGCCTCCGGGTGGGCAATGCGCTTGACAAGATTGGCCTCCACCAGGGTATCCAGAGCCCGGTAGACGGTAGCGCGGGAAGTTTGAGGAAGAACGGTCTGCACCTCTTCGTAAATACGCTCAGCGGTGGGATGGTCCTTGTGCGTCAGAACTTTTTCGAATACCGCCCGCCGCTGGGCAGTCATGGGGACTCCGCGTTCCCGGCAATATTCTGCCAGTAGGGAAAGGCGTTCTTCGGGGGAAGTCATCATTTTCGTTCGCTCCAATCCTTGAAACAGGAAGCTCTCCCGGCCGGGGAGAACCCGCCTTTTGGGAAGATTCCCCTACTAGGAGATTTTCGCATCATAGCCGGGAAGGAGCCCTGTTCTGAGAGGAACTCCCAGGCTTTTTCGAGGCAATTCGTCGCACGCTTGGGCTCCCAGGGAAAGCCCGCAGGTCCCCTACTGGCAACCTAGGCTTTTCCGATGAACTCTTCGAGGTCTCTTCGAAGCTCATCCAGTCCATAAGAAGGAACGCTGATGCTCCGATAAATGATATCCTCGAGACCATCAGGAGTTTTCGGGTTGAGGAGCCTCGGTGGTTGGTAGCTGAGGAAATAAGAAAGCGAAAGACGCAAAGTCTCTCCCCCGGATTTCCCACCTGCATATTCCCAAGGCACCTCCTCAAAGGGCAAGGTCCCTGTGAGAATTTCGTAAATCATGATTCCGATGGCCATCACATCCGCTTTGCTCTCTTTCAAGACCAGAGGGTTGTAAAAAGGCGTCGTCGAAAAAGCGCCACCTTCACTGCTCCTGAAAGCGGGGTCGATCAACACGACCTTTCCCGAAGGCTTGACAAGGATGTTTTCCGGCTTCAGATCACCATGGAAGGGGAGGGTCCCCTCCGCATTGAGAGCCTGGAGCGCACGCACAACCGCCAGGAACCAGTTGAGATGGATGCCCTCGAGGTTGCGGATTTTCTCTCGGAGTGTTTTTCCCCGAACATATTCCATCGCCAGCACGGGTCTGCCTTCGAAATCAAAGAGCTGCTTCACCTTGACAAGGTTCGGGGAAATGGCATTGGAGAGCAAACAGAACTCCTTTCGAATCAGTTCGTCGATCTCCTGCTGATCCAAAAAGTCTATTCGGACCCCTCCCTGTTGGAAAAACACGGCTTCCCCCGGAGTTTCATCCGGGCTGATCCCCCGGATCGTCCGCTTCGAACTCACTTCGAGGAGACGTGTCACATAATGCCCTCCGCCCGAAGTATTCCCCAACTTAAGGGCAACCTTCTCTCCGCTTTCCGGATCCTCTCCGAGATAACAAAAAGAAAAGCCCCCTCGCCCAAGAAACCGGTGGACTCTGTAGCCCCCGACCATCTCACCCAACGCAATTTTGTTCATCTTCCGGCTTCCCCCCTTTGGTGGTCCCCCTGCCGGTATATCATTGAATTTTCCCTTGCCCGTCCTTTCGACCCCACCCTGGGCCGAGTTGAGAACATCATGAAACATCCATCTCAAGGCATTCTGCAAAAAGTACCAAATCGAAGCAGAAGCAACCTCCACCGGGACTCCCCAAAATGCCGATGTCATGGAAGAATCCTGGAGAAGGTATCTCCACAGGTTTCCCAGCAAAGAGTGCACATTCAGGGGCTCGCGTGAATCCGAAAAAAACGATGCCAAGGGCAGTGAAAGCTCTCCTTTTTTTCATCCTCCTTGGGTGTGGAGGCGGTGGAGGAGGTGGGGGAAGCAATACGAGCGGCGTCCACCTCAACAAAGTCGTTTTCAAGGGGAGTTCCCTCACAGATACTGACCCCAGTCCAGGGGAGACCCTTCTTCTCTATTTTGATGGAGACATCACTCTTGTTTCGGGAGCGCTCCTGGATGACAGCGATGTGCAGATCAGCAACGGAAGCCTTGGTCAAATCACGACGGCACCGACCAGGGTAGATGCGCGCACATTGAGCCTCAGCTTGGGGACGGGGGTGAACTTCACAGTAGGAACTAGCACCCTGGATCTCGCCCAGGGGCAGGATGTAGTTCAGGACGGGGCCGGACAATTATTGACTTCCAACAGCCCCATCACGATCCAGAATTCAGATGGGGATCGACCCAGCATCGACAGCTTGACCCTCGATGGAATTCCCACTCTCTTAAATGGTGAAGGGGCAGCGGGCGGAACCCTTCAAGTCCCTCCAACAGGGTTCAGCCTGGACCTTGCCTACAGCGATCCAAGCTCGAGTATCGACACATCGAGCCTGGTGGTGACCTCTTCAGTTGCAGTCACCATCTCAGGAGCTGCAAAAGCGGCGGGAATCAATCTTGCGGCTTTTTTTTCAGGGACCCCTGGGACGGCAAATGCCAGCCTGAGCGTGCCGTCTACGATGGTCTTTCCGACGGGGAGCCAAACCTTGACAATCACCATTGCTGATACGACAGGGAACTTCTCTTCACCCCGGAGTTTCAATTTTACGGTCCATGATCTGACAGATGCCTTACGACCTTTCGAGACGAACAACAACAGCCAACAAATTTGGTTCATCGAAACAGAACGGGATCTGGACAGCCTCGGGTCTTCGACCAGCAATGGAGGAAGCACCATCACGCTGAGCGCATCGACGGGCGCCAATGGAATCTCCGATTTCATCGAGGAACTGCGGGTTCTTGGTCTCTTGACCACCGACGCAAAGGCCATCCCCAATGTCTCCGGCTCCAAGAATTCCAACGAAGTCAGCCTCGACCTCCTCAAGGCCCAAATCCTGGAACAGCTCGGAGTTTTGTACCAAGGAGTCAATGTCAGCTTCACATTTACAGATCCCGGGAACTTCCCCTCAGGCTCCCAAACTGTGGTCTATGCCAATGCCAGCCACTCACGAATCTCCTTAACCGCTCGGAGCCTCACGGGGGTCCTTGGCCTCGCCTTCTTCGATCCCAACAATGCCCACCAAGAGAACGACACCCTGCATCCGGGAAGCACTCCACCAGCAACGCAGCGGCTTGGAGTTTTCCTTCGAACCGTAACCGAAAACTCGATCAATGTTGCTGGTTCAACTTTTCGTTTGACCCTGGATGCGTTCATAGATCATCGAGGGACACCCATTGGAGAGGACAGCAACGACAAGCTCCGTCTGCAGAACCTTCTGGCAAAAACGACGGGAGATAGCCGGCAGAGCGCCATGGAGCTTGCGTATAGCCGCTTGGGGCGTTTCCTTGCTGTGGTGCTCGCTCATGAATGCGGACATTCCATGGGACTTGTCCAGGATGGAGCGCAGCCCACAGGGCTTTTTGGAGGAGACAGTGTCAACTTTCCCGGTTCGACCTCAGGTCACATTTCCCTCGCCTCATCGGGACTCTATGGAGCCTCCGCCCAGGAAATCATGGAGCCAAGCCTCTCGTTTACCAAATCCCTGGACAGCGGAACAAAGTTCAACGACCTCCTGATGGCCTATCTCAAGGAAACCTGTCTCTATGGAAACTAAGAAGAAAAATCGGTCCT
>JALSSW010000166.1 GCA_026984035.1 Planctomycetota bacterium | reverse complement strand
GAATTACAACTTTCATTTTAGATGGCATAGTCTTCAGCATTCTTTCAAAGTGAGAGATTTAATGTCAATCTTTTTTAAAAAGACAAATAATCCCTATTTCTTCAACGATTAGGCTTAAAAGATCGAATCTCTTCGTTTCCTGTCAATGTTGCTTTTCTTCAAAACTTGTTTTCCTTGGTCATTAAACATTTTTTTGGAATCAAGAAACCTCCACACAAAGAAACCTTCCAGCTGAAAGATCGAAGTTCTTTCGATGCAATTACTTGCGATAAAAAAGATTTCTGTGTTACAGGGTTTCGAATCTCCTTTTCTTCCTATGAAAGCCTTTTTCAATTAGAACCAGGGACTTTTTTACATTGACATACCGGAGCGGTTTGCCCTAGCTGGATATCGTTTTCATCACAGATTTCACCATTTGAACAAGTGGAACCAGGCTTACAACCTTTCATAGACCCGTTGTGGCTTACCCATCCAAAACATCCGTTTGCCGGTCCTGTTCCTAAGGGATCACAGCTGCAATAGAAAACATTGGGGCCACCTGGCCAAAGGATATTAAACTTCACTCCACAAGGTTGAGTTGCATCAGGGTCTTGGCAAGGAGTTGTTGGGCCAGGGCAAACGACTTGGTAGCAAACCCCTGTTCCGCATTGGTAGGTAAAAGCAAGCGTTGTGCAATTTTCATTTTTTCTGGGTAGAAGATGGGCCGCCGTTGATGCAATGATCCAAAGGCAGGGAAGGAGAAAAAATAAAAAAGCGTTTTATGAATAGGGTCATCTTTCCTCCATAGTGAATGGTTCCTGAATTGGGTATCGCCTCAGAAGAGTTTATTGTTTTTGAAAGGGGAGATCACAAACCCCTATGACATATGGGGGGGGGGGGGAAGACTTTAGGGAGAAAATCCTTTTTTATTTTTTTTTGCCTCGCTTGGGGAGACTTGAAGAATTCTTTACTTCTCATTCTTCCTATTCCATGGGGTCAAAAACCGGAAGAACCTCCCCCAGCCTTTGGAATCTTTCAAAGGCTGAACACCTTGCGCTCCTTTCCCCCCAACGCAAGCATTAAGAAGTTCAGGTCATCCTGCCTTCCCCAGTTTCCCAAGGGTTTCAGGCAAGAAAACCTGCGACGGAGGCTGTCATCCAGCTGGCAAAGGCCCCGGCCATCATGGCCTTGGGGGCCAGCTGAGCAAGGTCCTTGCGCCGTTCGGGGCAAAGGGCGGATATACCGCCGATTTGGATACCGATGGAGCCAAGATTGGCGAAGCCGCAGAGGGCGTAGGTAGCGATGGTGAAGGATCGCTCGGAGATTTGGGAGCGGACCTGGTGGGTGAGAACGTCGTAGGCAACCAGTTCGTTGACGGCGATTTTGAGTCCCAGGAGTTGTCCGACCGCGGGGATGTCATGCCATTCCACGCCAAGGAGAAAAGCGAAGGGGGAAAAAAGCCAACCCAAAATGCGTTGGAGAGTGAGACCTTCGATTTCGCTGAAGTGGGGAAAGCTGGGAGTAAAAAAGGAGAGGAGCCAGTTGACCGCGGCGATCAAGCCCAGGAAGGCGATCAACATTGCGCCGACGTTCAGGGCGAGACTGAGGCCATCGGTGGTTCCCGTAGTTGCGGCTTCCACCAGGTTGGAGGAGGTTTTCTCCATTTTGGCTTCGACCTTGCCCAAAGTTTCGCTGGCTTCGGTTTCGGGGACCAACATCTTGGCCACAACAAGGGCCGCAGGAGCGGACATCACAGAAGCGACAATGAGATGTTGGGCAGGCACGCCAAAGAGGACATAGAGAGCGAAAACTCCCCCCGCGATGGTCGCAAAGCCACCGGTCATCACCGCCATGAGTTCGCTGCGAGTCATCCGGGCCAGGAAAGGCTTAATCAAGAAAGGGGCTTCGGTCTGCCCCACGAAGATGTTGGCGGAGACGGAGAGAGTTTCGGATCCGGAGGTCTTCATAAAGCGGACCATGGTGGAAGCGATGATTTTGACGATCCACTGCATGACTCCCAAGTGATAGAGGACAGCCATGACGGCGGAGAAAAAGATGATGGTGGGCAAAACCATAAAGGCAAAGATGAAGCCTTTGCCTGCACCGAAAACGGAACCCACTGCATCCGAATCGCTCAGGACTCCGAAGACGAAACTTCCCCCTGCGACCGACAGATTCAAAAAATGATCTACGCCCGTCGAGAGGTCACGCAGGGCTTGGTTGCCCGGTTTCCAATAAAGGACGACAAAGCCTAAAAGGATCTGGAGACCCAGCCCTACCAGGACCGTTTGCCAATTAATCCTTTTGCGGTTCTCCGAAAAGAACCAGCAAATCGCAAGGAAACCGAAGAGTCCGAGAAACGAGATGATGGGCAAATCAGTTCTCCCGAGTCGAGGAAGAAAAAAAGAAGGGGAAAGCAGTCAATCTTGGGGACCGACTGTAGCCAGCAACAAGGGCGAAAGCATGGGTAGGTCCTCACCGATTTTGAAGAGGGGCTCCAAACGCTGCAGTGCCTCTTCGGCCTCCCCTTGCTGCCTGGCATGGACCTCCACAAGGACCTCCCCCCTTTCCACCCGGTCGCCCGGGGCCTTGTGGCAGACAAGGCCCACGAGAGGGTCAATGGGGTCGCTGGCAACGCGCCGTCCCGCACCCAGTTCCAGGGCTGTCCAGCCCATTTCGAAGGGATCAAGATCTTCAAGATAGCCTCCGGTTTTTGCACAGAGATTCCGGCAAACCGGGGCTTCTCCCAAAACTTTCCGAGGTTGATCCACAACCTCAGGATCCCCTCCCTGGGCTTGAACCATGAGCCGGAAGCGCTCCAGAGCGCGCCCGTCCTCCAAGGCCGAGGCAGCGAGATCCTTGGCTCCTTCCTCCTCCACGACCTGCCCGGCGACCAACATATCCGCAGCCAGGAGGAGGACGATCTCCCGCAAATCAGTAGGGCCTCCTCCTTTCAGGCAGAGGATGCTCTCCTCCACCTCGAGGGCATTTCCGATGGCCCTTCCTAGGGGCCTGTCCATGTTGGTGATCCGTGCGCTGGTCACACAACCCAGAAGATTGGCGGTTCGCACGAGGGATTGAGCCAAACGCTTGGCGTGCTCAAGGTCCTTCATAAAGGCCCCCCGCCCACACTTCACATCCAAGACAAGGGCATCGATTCCTTCGGCCAGCTTCTTGGAGAGGATCGAACTTGTGATCCAGGAGATGGATTCTACGGTCGCAGTCACATCCCGGGTGGCATACATGCGCCGGTCCGCAGGAGCAACGGCATCTGTCGCGGCCGACATAGCCAACCCATTGTTTTCGATCAGCCTCCGAAACTCCTCGGGGCTGAGATCCATCCGAAAGCCCGGGATCGAGAGTAACTTGTCCACAGTCCCCCCCGTGTGGCCCAGCCCCCTCCCCGAAACCATGGGAACCGGAACGCCAAGGCTGGCCACAAGCGGAGCAAGGACCAAGCTCACCTTGTCCCCCACCCCACCGGTGGAATGCTTGTCCACCTTGATCCCGGGAATCTTAGAAAGATCATGGACGAAACCCGAATCCCGCATCGCACGAGTCCAATGGGCCGTCTCCTCGTTGCTGTTCCCCACGAGAAAACCCGCCATCAGAAGAGCGCCCAGTTGGGCATCGCTGAGGCTCCCATCGACAACACCCTCTACCAGGTCCTGGATCTCGAGGGAACTCAGAGAGTGCCCATCACGTTTTTTCGCAATCAGGCGGGCTGGAAAGTTTTTCATCGAAAAGAAAGGGCTGGGGGAAGAGAGAAGCGAGGTTCGTCCGGAGTCGCCCCCCCTTGTAAACAAGAAGGATCTCGAGACTCGGCGAAAACTCGGCCAAAAACTGACGACAGGCCCCACAGGGGTAGGTCGGCTGATCCGTAGGAGTGTAGAGGACAAGCAGCTCGAAGTCCCGCTGTCCGGCGGCCACCGCCGCAGCCATAGTCACTCGTTCTGCGCAAAGGGTCAGGGAATAGCTTCCATTTTCCACATTGGCTCCCTCGAAAATATCTCCCTTCCTCGTCCGAAGGGCCACCCCCACCACAAAGCGGGAATAGGGAGCATAAGCCCTCTTAGAGGCCGACTTGGCTCTTTGCACCAAGGCTTCCAAGGCACAGATCTCTTTCGAATCAGATCCGAGGGGAGCACTCATGAGGAATCAAGCGGGGCGCTCGGCCTCTTCGGCTTGGTAGACCCCTACATAGGGAAGATCTCGGTATTTCCCGTCGAGATCCATGCCAAAGCCGATGACAAAAAGGTCGGGAACTTCGAAACCAACACCATCCAAAGGGACTTCTACAACTCGGCGCGACGGCTTGGAAAGAAGGGTCAGGGTCTCCACACTTGCAGCTCCCCTCTCGAAGAGAAGGCTGCGAAGAGCCAGGATGGTCCGCCCGGTGTCCACGATGTCTTCCAGGATCACAACCCGTTTGCCGGTGACATCGTGATCGAGATCCTTCAGCAAGCGGACCTCGCCGCTGCTCTCGGTTCCCACATAGGAAGCGAGACGAATCGAATCATAAGCACCCTTTTCCCTTCCCAATGCAAGGAGCAGTTGATCGGCAAAGGGTCTCGCCCCCGCGAGCACCGCGATAAAATGCGGCTCTTCTTCGGCCCGAACTCGCAACTCACGGGCCAGCTCATGGATGCGCCTGGCGATGGTTTGCCCATCGATCAAAACCGGAAATTGTGGAACACTCAAGACTCTGCCCCCTCCTCAAGGAATCCGAAAGCTAACCGCATTGGAAGCGCCCGGGATCGGGTTCGCTCCGAAAAAATCGACGAGAAAATGCCCAAAAACGAGAGTCCGCCCCCGAACACTTGAAGACGCAGGGATGGGCAACTCCCATCCTCTCCGCCCGGCGGCCGGAAAGGCCCCAAAAGACCCCGGGAGTTGCAAGCTCAAGAGGAAAACCTGATCTCCGTTCAGAGGTATGTTGACATTTCCCACCTTGAGTCCGGGGGTTCTCCCCCCTGAAAGGGCGAGGATATCAAAGGCCCCTCCTTTCCCCAAAGCACTCGCGAAGGCCAAGACCTTAGGTCCCCCGCTGCGTCCTGTGGGAATCGTCTCAACACCGGCCCAGAGACCGAAGCGTGTTCGATCCGCCCCGTTCTTCAAACCAGGCGTCCCGAGATTGACTCCATAGCGCTGTGTCGCAGAAGCAAAGTTCGAAGCACTCGCCCCCTTCAGAAGATCGACCCGTTCCGCCGCAACCCCATAGCCCCCGGGAAAGCTCGAATTATAGGAAAGGCTCTCCAGCGTCCGTCCCGAAAACCCGATTCGGATCCGGTCACTGCTCCCTCCAAGGCTCATGGCTTTATAAGGCCAGGCGTGCCCCAAGGGCAGTCCCCCGTTGCGCCCCGGGTCCCCATGATCCATCAAGACCAAGCGCTGTCCCGGAAGCAATCGATAAGGACTCGCCACCCGAAAGAAGCCCTTGCCGGCCCGAACCTCCAAACCCTCCAGCGAAGCAGGCTCCTTGCCCACATAGCTCAACTCCAAATATTTTCCATCCTTGTTGCGGGGGTTGCGCTGCAGCTCGGAAAGAACAAGCTCCCCTGCCAAAGGTCGATGCGCTTTGACCTCGTCCGTAAAGAGATTCAGCTCCCCACCGGTCTCCCCCGTGATCCGATACCGCCGGCCATTGGTCTCCAGTACCGCTGTCCCCGAGGTCCCAAAACCCCGAAACCCGTTGCCCGGACTCGTGCAAAGCACCAAACGGGAAGTCCCCGCAGAGTTCATCCGATTGACCGCAGAACCCGCTGGATGCCGAAAAGGATTGTTCTTGCCGCAGGAGATCACCACCACTTCGGGGTCCAGAATCCGAAGCAGATTGCTGTTGCTCGAGGTCGCGCTCCCGTGATGATCTGCCTGATAGACATCCACCTTTCCGGCAACAGCAGCCACCCGTGACTCCAGATCATAGGTGTTGAGCCCGCCCCCGGTGAGATCCCCCCCCAGCCAAAGGGAAAAGTCTCCGTAACTCACCTTGAGGGTAATCGAAGCTCCATTTTCATATTGGTAGGCCTTGTCGATCGGAAGGCGCGAAGAGCTGCCCAGGATGAGGCCATTCACAGCGATCACCTTGCAGCTCACTCCGGGTCCTAGGTCGATGCTCGTCCCAGGTCGGACGGCTGTCCGCTTTCCCCGGGCCGCACTCGCGTACCGACCGTAGTCCTTGTAATAGGTCGGGGCCTTGTAGAGCCCTCGGTCATAGACCTTCTTGGTCGGAATCTTGGCAAGAACCTCGTCCACCCCACCGATGTGATCGGGATGGTAATGGGAGACCATGATTCCTTCGAGGCTCTTCACCCCCATCTTTTGCATCTGGGGAAGGACAGCCTTGCTGCCCTGCCCGTCCGGACCCGCATCGAAGAGGAGGGCCTTGCCGGTGGGGCCAATGACGAGAGTCGCATCCCCCTGCCCCACATGGATGAAGGCAATTTTGAGTCCCCGAGGAGGATCCACGGGGTTTTGGGCCTGCGAGGGGGAAGAAAGGAGAAGGCCCGCGAGGAAAAAGAGGGCCGAAGAGAGTTTTGAGAAGGAGAATTCCATGACGAACCATACTCCGCCGGCCTCCTCTCTTGCAAGTCCTTGCACCACAAGAAGAGCAGGGAGAGGATAGGGACATGGCAAGCCTCGAAATCCAACACGCGTACGGGCCGAAGATCCACATCCTCGACGACCCCTTTCTACTGAGTCTTCTCGCCCATCTGGGACATCCCGAGACCACCACATCCCAGCTTCGCCCCCTCCTGCGCCGGATTTATGAACGTCTCGTGGGGGCCGCCCTTGCCTGGGAATTCCCCAAGGTAGAGGCCAAGATCCCCACCCGCATGCGGCAATATACCGAAAAGGGATATTACCAAGGCCCCATCCTGGACCCGGAAACTAAGGTAGTGATCGCCTGCCTGGTGCGTGCAGGTGTCCTCCCCTCGGAGATCTGCTACGAGACCCTTTCCCAGGTCCTCCCTTCCGAAAATCTCCGCCTCGACTATCTCTCCATGAGCCGACGGGTCGACGAAAACGGCAAGGTCATCGGCACCGACGACTCCGGCCTGAAGATCGGAGGCCCCATCCAGGACGCCATCCTCCTCCTCCCCGATCCCATGGGAGCTACCGGAGGCACGGTTTGCAGAACCCTGGATATCTACTACAACATGGAATTGGGGACACCCAAGGAAGTCATTGCCCTCCCTATGATTTCCACCCCCGAATTCCTTCGAAGGGTCCAGAGGGACCACCCCGAAGTCGTCACCTACACGGCCCGTCTCGACCGGGGCCTCTCCTCGGCCGAAGCGCTCGCTGCCCCTCCTGGAACCTTCCCCGATGAGTGCGGCCTCAACGACCATCAATACATCGTCCCCGGCGCGGGGGGCCTGGGGGAGATCCTAACGAATTCCTGGATTTGAGCGCTGGATTTAGCAAGGCGGCCTGGACAGCCGAAAGTGAGGAAATGAGCCGAAAGATCGAAAACGTCCTGGATGTCGCGAAGAACCAGCTCTGCACCGGATGCGGAGCTTGTGCCTTCGCCGACCCCTCCATCCAGATGATCGATGTCTTCGACCAGGGAAGACGCCCGGCCCAAAATGGTCCCATGGATGCCACCCTCGGAATGGCGGTTTGTCCGGGGGCTTCGCTCTCGCATGACGCTACGGACTGGCCAGCGGATACCATTCCCGAACTGGCTAAGGGCTGGGGACCCGTCCTGGAGCTTTGGGAAGGTTTCGCCACGGACGAGGAACTCCGTTTCAGAGCTTCCAGCGGAGGGGCCGCGAGCGGTCTCGCTCTTTTTTGCTTGGAACAGAGGAAGATGGAAGGGGTCCTTCATACTGGAGCACAAAAGGGACAGCCTTATCTCAACGAGACAGTTTGGAGTCAATCACGCGAGGACCTCCTCGCGCGCACAGGTTCCCGCTACGCGCCGGCCAGTCCCTGCGAAAAACTCGGGACTCTCGAAAATGCCCAGAAACCAGGCGTTTTCATCGGGAAACCCTGCGATGTGGCAGCGACGCACAAGGCGCGCAAGCTACGCCCTGCTTTGGATCAGAAACTGGGATTGACCATCGCCATTTTCTGCGCGGGAACGCCATCCACCAAGGGAACCTTCGAGATGATGGAGGCAATGGGCTGCAAAGATCCGGCCCAGGCTCTCTCGGTTCGGTACCGCGGAAAGGGCTGGCCCGGTATGGCGGAGGTCGTCTACCAGGAAGGTTCCCAGGAGAAAAAAAGCGCGCAAATGACCTATGCGGACTCTTGGGGCAACATCCTCCAGAAGCGCCGCCAATGGCGCTGTTACATCTGCCTTGACCACACAGGGGAGTTCGCCGACCTCGCTGTGGGCGACCCCTGGTATCGCCCCATTCCTAAGGGTGAGCCGGGGCGCTCTCTTATTGTCGTTCGCAGTGAGCGTGGCCGCGAGATTCTTCACGAAGCCATCGCCAAGGGCTACATCCAGGCCAAACGAGTAGAACCCGCAAAGCTCCCCGCCTCCCAAGTGGGCTTCCAAGCCCTGCGCGGAAAAATCTGGGGCCGCAGACTCATGCTCAAAGCCATGGCTGTCCCCTTTCCCAAGTACCGCAACATGCCCATGTTCCGTTTTTGGTGGAAGGACCTGAGCCTCTCCGAAAAGCTCCGATCCATTTTCGGCACCCTGAAGCGCATTTTCGTGAAGAAACTCCACAAAGAAGTCTCCCTCAAACCCTGGACCCCGCCACCGGCCAGGAAACCGGAGTCTCAATCACACCCAGTAACCAGCTCTTCCTCCAAGTCCTGATTCAGTTTCTTCCAGGACCTGTGATCAACACAGAACCCTAGATGTGGGTCTTCTGCATCTCGATGAAAGCTCGGGAACAATTGTGTGCGCTAGAGCACAAAAGGGGGGTGTAAGAACGCAATTCTCATGCGAGAATCGTTCTTTCCATCTTCCTCTCAAACAAGTTTTGCCGAACCTCTGGTCCTTTCCAGCCACTTTCTTCAAAAAGAAAAAAGCGGCATCACTTTTGTTGCGGAGAAGTTGTTTCTCCACAAATCTCACTTTGCTTGCTCCTGTCGTGAAAAGATCCCCCCTTTTCCGGCTCAAAGAAGCTGCTTCTTTTCTTTCCCCCCGGAGCAGAGAAGCACTCCTTTTCGGAAAAATCACATGAAAGAAACTCTTCCTGCAATAGAGAGCAGAAATCCCCCCGGGTTCTCCCCCAGAGTTGATTTCTTCTCTCTTCTCCCCCTTTTAACTCTTCTCACACTTTTTTCCTGCGGGGGCGGGGGGGGCGGAGGAGGAAAAACCGCCACCTCAGGAGGCATTGAACTCATCGAAGTCGCAACGGGCCGCTTGGCCGACGTTTACGGTCTGATCCAACAAAAAAACGGGAAAACCGCAATCAAGCTTTTTCAAAAAGATGTCCTTGTGGGACCGGACATCCAAGACCAGCGAAATGGGAGCGGAAAAACCCCGGACCAGGCGATCACCTACGATTTTGACGGATTCGACCCCGACACCCTGCAACCAAAACTGATCATCACCCGGTTCATTGGAAGCCCCCAGTTTCTCTCTGCTTTTGAGGCCTTGGATAAAAACGTGATCCGTTTGACTCCCAGTGTCTACGGGCAAGACACAACAAAGTCCCCCTTTTCCGTCGGCCCCAGAAATGGAGGAATCCGCCTCCGATTTAATAAGGACCTGGGTCTCAGTGAAGACTTCTTTCTGGTCAAGGACAATGCCGGGAGGGTGGTCGGAATCAAAAACCCCGAGGCTGTGCAATTACTTGAGATCTTGGGGAATCCCAAAGATGCAAACCCCGTGGGCGACTTCCGTTTGATCCCCACCAGGATTGCTTACAAAGGAGCGGAGATCGTACTGGATCCGGTCCTTCTCGGTTCGGAGGGAACCCTGTTGAATGTCCCCAACAATGCCGGCGGGCTTCCTCAGAGCTCCAACTCAACCGGGGCCAATATCCGCATCGCTTTGACCATCGAAGGACCACTTCGGCTCCGGGGGTTGCGCACATCCAATCAAGGGGCATTCATAGGCACCAACCTTTCGAACCGAAAAGCAATTGTCCAAGACTTCCGATCCGCCAACCAAAACGATAACAGCCTTGGGATCTCCCATGGCTTTGTCCGGGACGTCATCCCCCCCCGCCTCATCGGGGAACTCCCCATGCGCCTGGAACGAGTGGAGCGTCTCAACCAAAACACGCAGAGGCTTCGTATTTTTAAGGCTGGGATCACCCACGAACTGGACAGGGGAGACATCCTCAAACTCGTTCTTCCCGGTTCCGGCGGGAAACCGATTGCTCAAGCCCAAATCATCTCGGACCCCGAAGAGGACCGAGGAAAACCGGGAGTTCAACATGTCTCGGTCCAGGTCGAGGACGTCCAACTCTTCGCCCCCTTTGACCCATCCAAACGAAAAGACTTCCCCACCGATCCCAAGCAATTGGGGGATTGGCTCCTCCAAAATGCACCCATCATCATTCTCTCCACGGAATTCAATGGAAACAGGGATCGTCCCGAATACTTCCTTTCCTTTAGCCCCAAAAATGATCAGATTCCCGGGCAAGCTTTTGAGCCCAACAAACAGGTTTCACCCTTTGCCTCTCTTCTTCTCAGGTTCAGCAAACCCATCAGATTGGAGACGGTGACTTCGTCTGACTCCATGATCCTATCGGTGAACCCACTGGCCCAAGAAGCCTTGGATCCCAAGCTGGGCACACCGGGATTGATTTATGCACAGGTCTTCGATGAGGACGGCTCCGCTACCACCGTCCGCTTGACTCCGCCCTTGGGTTTGTACTTGGATGAAACGATGCGCAAAAAAAACCGCCCGTATTTCCTCCACCTCATTGGCGGATCCAAAGGGATCCGGGATTTTTCGGACAACCCCATCGATCTGCAGTTTCAACAACAACCGGGAAAAGCCCCGCGCCAAAACATTACCATGTCCTTTTTCCTCGACACCAGGAGAAACAAAAAGGGCAGCCCCCTCTTCCCGAACAACAAGGTCGTCAATGTGGTTCGCCGCTTTTTTGAAAGCGACGAAGATGAAAGCGACAAGGGCATCCCGGATTTCTTCGGGGCCTTCACTCTGATCAAAGGAAAAATGCAAGGGAGAACAACAACACGACACACAGCTCACGCCGATGACTTTAATCAAGCCCCCGACCCGGGGGGAGCGCTCGGGTACTGCCCCACGGGGTTGGCCGCCCCATTGACAGCTTCCACAGTGTTTCTGCAAGCGATCCAGAATCCCCTCAGTCCCTATGGATGCCGACTTCAAACCGTTTGGAGGGAGCTGGATCTCTCCCTTTCCCGCACAGACCCCTTTGATTTCAACCTCGATGTCGAACAAATGTGGTGGGCCCCCTTCCAAGCCACCCCCGCCGCCCCCAAAACAAGCTTCGATATCTTCGATCGCCTGACTCTTTTCCTGGGCCATAGCGAACACCGTCCCAATCCATGTATTGGAGCAGGTGGATTCAGCCCCTTCTTTGGTTCCGGCTTGGTCCAAGAATTTTTCTGAAACTACGCCCGCGACATGAAACCTGAAGCCAGCAGTGTCAATGATAAGAAAAACGTGGAGTCACGGGTTCCCCCCCATGTCGCCTTCCAAGATAGATCTTTGGTCTTCAAGCATTCAGACTCGATTTGGGAACCGAATAAGAAACGGCGCTACCTCCCCCTTCCCAGTTTCAAAAAACCATATTTCACATGGCGCGATGAACGCCTCTCGGTCCGGGGTGGAGGAGGAGGCCGGCCTCGAGTCGTCAGCCCCTTCAAGCAAGGGGCATGGGACAGCCAAACGCCCCGCTTTACAAGAGATTGGAGACCAGAAGATGGTCGCGTGGGATCGATCGCACTCCCTCTCCTGGCGGATTTTTGGTCCTTTGTCGATGACCCGGATCTCCCCAAAAAGAACCCTTGGAAAGCGACGGGTGCAAATGGATGGCAGGTTTCCATCACCGCCCTTTCCTCTCCTTTCCCCAATTTCAGGGCTTACAGTGCCGGGGGGTTCCTCGGCCAAAACAACATCAAAACCGTGAACCCTGCGGCTCAAGAATTTGCGCGAGGAGGCTGGAACCCAGTGACAAAAAGGCCGACCCGTTGGGGCGACAATACCTTTTATTGGATCCGCATCGCTTTCCAAAAAAGGATCTCTGTCGCGACTTCCGGTTTCCTGGACTTGCGAGATCCCCACATCGCCGCAAAAACCAACCCGGGGAAGGATCCCAGACTTGGCCCCTATTCCATCGGCCCCACAACCCGGATCCGCTTTGACTCCATTACAGAGCCTCCTCCCTCCTCCCTCCCCAACGGGACCAAAATCATTTTGGAATACCGCGGTGCTGATACAGGACAGGGAATCAGCGGAATGACCTTTTTGGATCCGACCGTCGCAGGAGATGCGCACATCCGCATCGGAAACGCATCCTCTCCCAACAAATGGACCTATCAATACTCGGATCGATTGACGGAGTATGTCAAGGACCCCAACAAATTGACCGACCCCAATTTCCTCAAAAAAGCCTATATGCAACCCAACGACTTCCGTCGGATGAACTTTCGAATTCTCTTCGAAAACAATGTAAACACCAACCCTCCCGTCGTTCCCGCTTTGGACACATTCGCCTTGGTGTACCGGCTGGAGGGCTAGAGGTTTTGGAAATCCAGGGCTTATCCCAAACAGACTCAGCTAAAGCAAGTTTGGGGTCCTAGTGAGAACATTCTTGGTGCCTGGAAGCAGACCGGTGCAATGTCGTTTTCGGCGGGATCCAAGCATGAGGCTTCATCAAGTCCCAAAGGGCACTGAGGGAGACGGCCAAGTTCGAGCGAGAGAGCCTTCCTTTCTCTCCGCTCCAAAGGGAGAGAATGGCCCATGCAGGAATCCGGATCACAAGGAATAGAATCATCGCAAAACGCATCATGAGGGCTGCCCCCCACCCCCGGTGCATTTTCATATAACGCAGCTGACTGCGCCGGAAGGCCAAGAAGGTCCTCTTCCGGGCTTTTTTAGCTGAAGCTCCGGCATGGTGGGCAAATGTGGATACTGGCGCGTAATGCACCTCAAAACCCGCTTCCCAAGTTCTTTTACAAAAATCGGTCTCCTCGAAATACATGAAGAAGCCTTCATCCAAGCCTCCGATGCGTTCCAGGAGCTCCCTTCGAATCAAAAAGAGACAGCCACTGACATAGTCCACGGGACGGGGATGCTCAAAAACCTGTCCTCCATACCGCTCCCCATTCAAGATCTTCGAAATCTTGGCGAATCGATGAAAGCCAAAGCTCAGGCAGATTTGCATCCAAACCGAAGGAAACTTTCGATAGGAAAATTGTAAACTTCCATCCCCATTCAGGATTTTCGGTCCCACGACCCCTGCCTTGGGATGAGTCTCCGCATATTCAACCAGAGTTTCAAAAGCTTCGGGACTGGCATCCACGTCCGAATTCACCAGGCAAACCCAGGGATGAATGGCAACCTCCAGGCCGCGATTCACCCCCCCGGCAAAACCGAGGTTCTCCGATTGAGGAAGGAGGCGTACCCAGGGGAAGGCCTGTTGGACCGCTTCTACACTCCCATCCGCACTGTCATTGTCCACCACAATGACTTCCACAGGCCTCTTCCAAGAAGGGTGACCTGGATCTAAAGATTTTAAAAGTCCCAGAAGAAGATCCTTGGTATTCCAATTCACAAGGATCAGGGAAAGCCCGGCCTTTGTCCCCTGGGACCCTGCCTCCTGGAGCACCCCCTCCTGAGCCTTTTTTTTCCCCAGCCCGGCCTCCATCACATCCCTGTCCCCCGAAGAACAACTTGGACCGTCCGAACCAAAAGCTTGAAATCCATCCAAAGAGACCAGTTGTCAATGTAGTAGAGATCCATTTCCACCCAACGATGGAAGGAAACCCGGTTCCGCCCCCAAACTTGCCAAATACATGTGATCCCTGGGCGCACCGAGAGACGGCGTCTTTGCCACCAGTCGTATTGCATCACCTCGGAGGGGAGGGGGGGCCGAGGACCCACAAGACTCATATCCCCCTTGAGCACGTTAAAAAGCTGAGGAAGCTCATCGAAACTGAATTTCCGGAGAAAGCGGCCAATGGGGGTAATACGGGGATCCTTTTTGATCTTAAAGACAGGGCCATCCTGCTCATTCTCCTTCGCAAGTTCCCTGAGCTTGTCCTCGGCATCCAGGCACATGCTTCGAAATTTAAGGCATTGAAAGACCTTTCCATGGAGGCCCGAGCGCGGCTGCTTAAAAAGAATCGGTCCCCTGTCATGGAGCCAAACAAGGAAGGCAAAGAGAAGGAGAAGGGGAGAGAAGAAAAGGATCAAAGCGGATGAAACAAGGATATCGATCAGGCGCTTGACAGCAAAAGCGGTAGAGGTTCCCGTCTTGGTATGAAAAGAAAAGGCCGGAACATTTCCATACCAAACGACTTCAGGAAGGAGGTTTTGGAGGGAGAAAAAACCTGGAGCATAATTGCAAGGAATCCCAGCCTCATCGCAAAGCTGAAGGACTTGATTGATCTCATGGACACTGGCCATTTCCGAGGGGGCTAAAAGAACCGTGTCAACGACGTAATTGGAAAGCACTCCTTGGAGACGCTGGATGGATCCAAAATTGCGAATGGTCCCCAGTCTGCCTCCTCCCTCTCCACCGAAGAAAAGAGAGCCAAGGATCCGGATTCCAAAGGAGGGATGGGATCTGAAGTTTCGAGCCAAGATCTCCGCGGCCCTCCCTTCGCCCACGATGAGAATGTAACGATAGTTGAAACCTTTGGACCGTAAAAAACGAAGAAAGGTCCGCAGGCTGATCCTCTCCACACAAAAGACCCCAAACACGAGAAGGAGGGTCGTGAGAGGCTCGAAGGGGAGACCTTTGAAGAACAGGAAGGAGGCCAAAGCAGCCAGCCCCATGGAGAAAAGAAGGGTTTCTCCGACGGCGGAAATCTCATGAATCAAGTTTTCCGTTCTTCGGGAGACATAGAGATCCTTTCTCCATGCCACCAGGACCCAGGATCCCGTGAGGAACAGGAATCCCCCCCAAAGAGCCCCTGCATCCTCGGGAAAGGGAGGATGGGAAATCAAAGCTTCTCCCAGCACTCTACTGAACCAGGCCCCAGCACAGAGAATCAGGAGATCCCCGAGGCGGAAAAGATGACTGAGTAGGCTTTGACGTTCTTGAATCATCTGGGGAATTGACCGATCCAGGCCTCTATATGACAAATCCTATTTGCCTGACCTATAATTATTTCCCTTTACGAAATGCATAATGCCTATAAATATGAGAAAGAGGCCGAATGGGCCAGATTCTCAGGCAAAAAAGACAGATCCTTCCCTTCTAGCTCGACCGCTTGTCCGGGAAACTTGAAAACTCCAATGATTCCATTGCATTCCCCGGGCAACCCTCCTTTGACGTTCGAGCAGGAATTAATTCAGTTCACCCAAAAGGCTCAAGGGAAGGTAAGACGACAGAAACAAGAGCCCTGGGGATATAGAGGAAGAAGAACTCTACAGGTTCTGTCCCGATCTTGGGCAAAGAAGAGTAAACAATTGCAACTTCCACAGATAGAGCTTCAATGCCGAACCTGATGTCAAAAAACGAACTCCAGCCCATCACGCAGATTCCCCTTCTCCAGCCCAGGCCGCCGGAGCAGGATAAAGCCCTAAGCTTGAAGCAGGTTCTAGCCGGAGTTTTCCGAGGAAAGCTTTTCCTGGCGACTTTTATGGCCATTGGGACCCTTATTGGAGCCTTTGTGGCCATTTCCACTCCCAATTATTATACGAGTACGGGATCCTTTGTGACCCGGAACGCGGGAGAGACTAGGAGCTTGAATCCTCTCAACATTGAAAACGCCCCCGCAAGGCTCCACCTCCAAGCCAATGCCCAAGCTCTCCTCTATTCGGATGAGCTGTTATTAAGGGTCATCGACAAATTGGGAACGGACACCATTGTCCACCCCTACCAGCCCAAGATTCCCCCAGCCAGCCCTGACGAGAGCATCAAAGAAAAGATTCGTCGACCTATTCTGAAATTCCAAAAGTGGGCCAACGACCCCGGGGACTCGCATGCCTCCCGGACAGATGCTCTTCTGACCATGCGGGAAAGCCTCGGAGTGGAGATGCCCAGGCGCTCGGAGCTCATCAATATCACTTACACATCGAATGACCCTCTCCTCGCCCAGAAGATCCTAAAGACCTACATGGAGGAGGCGCGTAAACAACATGTGAAGGCGTACACCGACTCCAACCTTGAGGACGTTGAAAAGGACTACAAAAAATCTAAAGAGGCTTACCGAAAGGCGGAGGAAGCCTACCAACAATTCTTAAATACGCTCAACGTGCAGGACTTTGAGGAAGAGCTGAAGCAGGCCCAGGAGGAGGTCCGGGTCATGCGCACTGAAGAAACTAAAATAAAAAATAAAATTGAGACCTCCAAAATCATTCTGTCCACCTTGAAAAAACGAATCCAATCCATTCCTCAATACACGGAGGTTGAAGAACCCATTACCGAACCTCGCCCCAAGGTGACGGTCCTCCAAGCCAGAATTCAGGAACTGGAAACCGATCTTGAAGAGGCCAAATCCAAGTTTGTCCCGGGTAACCGTGAGATCAAACGCCTGGAAGCTCTCTTAAAAACAAAAAACAAGGAACTGGAAAAAGAGTTAAAAAAGGATCCCCTCACCCACATCCAAAAACGAAAGGTCCTCAATGTCGATTACAGCTCCACGGATGCCAGGATCCAAGACCTCAAAATCGAACTCGAAGTCGGGCAGAACAGCCTCCTCCAAACAAAAAAACAGCTCGACAACGCCCAGAAAAGGCTTGCCAAGCTTCTTGCAAGGAGAGATCGCTTCTCCCAGCTAAAACGCCAATTGAAGGCCGCGGATCGAGATCTTGAAATGGAAGAAGATCGCTTGGCCCTTGCGAAGAAAAAAGCCAAGGCAGCCCTCGAAGGTTCCGGCTCTCTGCAAATCATCGCCAAAGCCAACCTTCCACTCGAAAAGGATGGGCCTGCCCGCGCAAAAATGACCATTGGAGGCTTGCTGGGAGGCTTCTTCTTTGCGCTGGTCCTTCTCCTCCTAAAAACAATCACGGACACTCAGGTCCATGGACCCGAAGACCTGGAGGATATTGAGGGAGTCAAAGTCCTCGCTTCGCTTCCCAAACTTAAGAAGAGAGACATGCGCCGCCATCAGAACCTTAGGATCCGCACCTGGGGTTAGCTTGAACCAGTCCTTGGATCACGACAGGAAAGAATCGACCAGAAAGAATCGAAACTGGTGCTCATGGCCCGGGGTGGCCGGAACTCAGGAGATCTAGAACATGAAAAGTATTGTTGGAAGTGATCCCAAATCGGGAGCAAGAGGATTAAAGGCTCAGGTTCTGCGCGAAGAAATCCGCCACCTCTGGAGTCGGCTCAGCGTTACTCTTCCCGACACTGGTGACAAAGCACTTCGCATCGGGATCTGCTCCACCCTTCCTGGAGAAGGGACGACGACTGTCGCGGGGAACCTTGCAGTTTTCCTCGGAGAACAAGGACGACGCACAGTTCTTGTCGAAACCAATCTCCGCAATCCTTCCCTGGCCGAACATTTCAACGTTGTGGGGACACCCGGGCTTTGTGAATACTTCGACAACACTGCCCAACTAGGGGAGGCCCTCCGTTATCAGGTGGCCCCCTTTGTAGACTTGATCCCCTCCGGCAAACCCCTCTCGGATCTTTTCACACCCTTTGGGGATGGAGGCATCCACCGCCTCTTTTCGGATCTCCAAGGAACAGCTGAAATCATCGTTGTGGACATTCCACCCCTCTCCGCTGCTCCTGAAGCGGGCCCCATTTTGCGCGGAATGGATCTTGCGATCTTGGTGGCGGAAGCCAACAGGGCGCGGACGCAAGCTGTTCAGAAATCCGTGCAGACCCTACAGGACCTTGGTGTTCCCGTTGGGGGCGTTGTCTTGAACAGGATCACCTACGACCTACCCCTCTTTCTCGAGCGTTTGGTATAAGCGTTCAGCTCCTGGGGCTCTGAGATCCCGAACCGTCGGGTCCATGCTCCCGACGCGCCACCCTCCAAAAAAAATCCTCCCCTATCTCGAGGAGGAGGATAGGGATTCTTTCATTCTTTTCCCTTGGGGTGGCAGGAATAGCATGCCGAGCTTGAATAGCTATATCCCGAAACATCCTTATGCTTATCATCCATCTTGGTCTGGCTGTGGTCATGACAGCTCAGGCAAGTAAAAGTCTTGGGCTGCGCCAGGTTGGGATGACAGTCCGTGCAAGAAAGCCCTTTGTGTTTGCCCGAATCGATCGGAAATGCCCTGTGGTCGAAGGTCGCCCCCTGCCAGCTCGTCTCGTTATGACAGGTTTCGCAGGTGGTGGGAAACCCCGAAGCAGCGTGATTGGGACTGGTCGTGTTGTTGTAATCACTGAGATGGCATGAGGCGCAATCCTTAGGCGTCCCCTTGTAGACATTGTTCTTGTGGCACTTGCTGCAATCCAAACCCTTATGCGATCCCCGCAATACAAAGAAGCTGTCATGGTCGAAATTCGCCCCGGACCAGCCATAGGGTGAATGGCAGCGTTCGCAATCCGTTCCGAAACCGGCAGACGAGTGCTGGGGATTGGTCGTCGCCTGATAGTTGGCGAGATGACAATCAACGCATTGCTTGGGAGTCCCCTTGAAGACATTGTTCTTGTGGCAAGCAGCGCATGCCAGTGTCCGGTGCTCCCCCACGAGTGGATAGGTATCATGGTTGAAGCGCGCGTCCTTCCAAGAAGTGGGGATGTGGCAGCGCTGGCACTTGGAGGTCCAACCCTGGCTTTGATGATCGGGATCTGTTGCCCGGACCAGCTCCTTGGTATGGCACACTTCGCAGGAGGGATCCAAACCTCCAAAACGCCCCACATGAGCACCCGGATGACATCGCTGACAAGCAGCGACCGCATGAATACCGGCGAGAGGGAAACGAGTCCTGGCATGCTTGGCGATCTGCCCCCGGGGAACCCAGGATGTTTCGTTATGGCAGCTCTTACAGTTCTGGCCGAGCCTTGAAGCATGAGGATCCGCGTGACAACCCTGACATCCTCGAAGCATGGCAGTCTTCAGGCCTCCTCGATCATTGTGGCAGAGCAGGCACTCGGCCTGCTTGTGAGCCCCCAAAAGAGCCACCCCGGTCTCCTTGGCATGGTCGAAGTGAAAGTCCGCCTTGATTTTGTGCCATCCATTCCCCACATGGCATAGCGAACAATCCCCGGGAAAGCTGTCATGCGGAACAACGGGGCCGCGCTCCTGGTTCCATTCCTGCGGCCCGATAAACACACAGGCGATGGGGAACCAAATCAGAAAGGTGATCCAGAATCCTTTCCACCCTAAAGTCCATGTGCGCCTCATCCTTCCACCTTTCTCAAAACCGAAGTTGAAAAAACATACCAAGGCTCCAGGAGTCCCGCCCATCCCCGAAGCGCCGCTCAAGGAACACCGAAACATACCAAGGAGCTGGGGGCTGATAGTCCAAGGAAACCTCTACTGACTGATCCACAAGCGTCGCCCCGCCCGCAACAGTTCCTCGAGTCTCAAAAGCGGCCCATTCGTAACTCAGGCTCCCATCCCACTCTCCCCACCTTTTTCGAGCACGTAGGCGAAGCCCGGGACCCGTGAAAAAGGTGGACTCTCGTCGATACAAAAGAAGATCCAGATCCCCATTCTCATAAAAAAAATCGCGAGCGCGGAGACCACCCTCCACTGAGATTCCATCCCTGTCCTGATCCTTCCAAAAATCAATCCGAGTTCTTCCTTCGAAGCCCTCCCCCAGCTCATGCTCCGAACTCAAGGTCAAACGATCCGAGCGAAAGTTTCGAAGACGGTCCGCCACCAAGCCCGGGAAGGCAAACCTACGCAGCTCAGGAAGCTTGAGATGCAAATAAGAAACGGAAAGGACCTGACCCTCCTGCAACTTATGCCGCAGGCGGAACATCGCTTCGGTCCACTCGAAGCCCTTCGATTTGACCTGGTCCAGATTCCCATAATGATCCACAAGAGAGTGCACAAAAAAGGAGGTAGATTCCCAACGCTTCTCCCCTGAGAGCACGAGGAGATCCCGATCGGGGACACCCTTGTGCCAGGTTTTTTGGAAGGCCACCCGAAGCCGTTGGTCCTCCTCCTCTCGGAGCCAATAGATTGCCATCCCCAGATCCCGTCCCGTCGTCAGCGCATCCGTCACCTCGGGCATCCCCCCAAGGAGGACACCCATTTTCTGAACCCGCGTCAGAGGAATGCCCAGCTCCGCCCCATCCAGGATCCCGATCTCGGGGTGGTCAGGTGAAACAAAGCGCCCGGCCCGATATGAGAAAAGCGCTCCTTCCTTGGAGTAGTAGAGCCGATTGACCCTCCCCCGATCATCTTTGGTATCCGGCTCATCCTGGAGATAAACCTCCCTACGCTGCACCTCCGCATCCAAATGGAGCTCGCCTCCATTGCGAAAGGGATTGCGCCCCTTCAGGTTGATCCCGGGCCGAAACAGACCAAAACCGGTGGAACGCCCCCCTTCGTTGTCAAAAGTCCGCAAACCATAAAGCCGAAACCTCCCGTCCCAGCGCACCGGTCGATCCGAGGCTCTGCGGACACGGACCGGAGCCAAAAGAGGCTCCCCCGGACGGGCCGGCTCAAGCTTCCTCTTCCATGCAGAATGGGGGCGCGCCCGCCGAAGCCCCTCGGCCGACTTCTTTTTCTGCAGTCGCTCCTCTGGAATTCGCACCTCCCCACTGACACCCACCCCCCCCTGAATCCCTTCGGGCAGTCGTACCCGGGACGAACTCTCTGACACGGCCTGAATCCGAAGTTTGAGAGGTCCCGACCCAGGAAAGCGAATCAGCAGGTAGTCCCCCACTTGCAGCCCATCCTTGCTTCCCTTGTCGAGAAAAATCGAACGACCGGTCACATAGCTCACCCGAGCCCGGATCCGTAAAAAGCCCCGGGCCTGCCCCTGGGGCGCCCAACTCACGAGTGGAGCCAACAGGAGAAAACCCAGAAGCAGGGTCATTTCCCCACCTTTCCCGGGAGCCCATGGCAGCCCTTGCAGGTCCGAGGAAGGGGTTTGTAGAGGATGACATCCTCTCCCGTTTTGAGTCGGACTGGTTTATGGCAAGCAGCGCAGGCCACTCTCGCATGGTTTTTGCCCAAGGCAAATCTGCTGCTCTTCTCATGGTCAAAATGGACGGGCTTAAACCTTTGTTGGTCATGGCAAGCCAAACAATCATTGGAGCCCATTCTCCGGAACTGTCCTAAGTGGGGATCATCATGACAAACTTCACAGGTTTTGGGAGGGCTCTCTCTGTGGAGCCTTCCATCGGTTCCCTTGGTGGCCTTTGCGTGACAACGTGCACAGGCAGCCTCTTTGTGCGCTCCCACCAAAGGAAAATGGGTGTCCCTATTGTGGTCAAAGGCCCCTTTCTTCAAGTGATGGAAGTCCGAAGTTCCATGGCAGCTGGCACAGTCCCATTGCTTTTTGTCTCCATGAGCCGATCCCCGAGGTAAGCTTCCCCCCAACAAACGATCCCCGTGAGGATTGGCATGGCAACTGGCACAATTGCTTTCTAAGCCGGAAAAACGGTGCACCACACGCTCCCCAAGCCTTTTCTTCTCTTTATGGCAAGCCATACATGCCAAGGCCCCATGAGCCCCGGTCAAGGCAAAGCCCGTCTTCGCATGCTCCTCAGGATCAAACAAAGAAGGCGAAAAATGACGCTCCGTGTGGCAACTGGAACACTCGGCCTTTGCAAAGGGTCCCTTGATAAAATCCCCTTGGTGGATGTCCTCGTGGCAGGTCCGACAGGCAGCCATGTCCCGCCCGGGAAAACGCCGACGAAAGCCCGCGAACACCGCCCGAAGGTCCCCCCCTTCCTCCGCCTTCAAATCAGCACTCTTGTGACAATCATCACAATGAAGACTCTCATGGGCTCCTCGAAGGGGGACACCCCCCTTTGCATGAATTTCCCGGTCCATCCGCGCTTCGGGCAGAGCAAAGTGCCGCGCCTCCGCTTGATGGCATTTGGAGCAACTCACCCTGGAATCCCCCAAACCCTGGCCTTCCAAAAAACTCTGGCGATGGGGAGACAGGTGACAAACAACACAATCCTTTGGGTCCTTCGGAACCCAGTTCTCCGGCACGATTTCCGGCCGAAGCTCCTCCGCGAGAATCCTCATCCTCTGTGGGAGGCTCCTTTCTTTGCCCCCCGAATGGCAAGAAACACAATCCTCCTCCTTGTGGACTCCAACAAGAGCAGGGCCGAAACGAGCATGGTCTTTTGTTCCCAGAAGAGGCTTTTGAAAGCTCTCCGTATCATGGCAAGTCTCACATTGTCCCTTTGTCGCAAAGTGCAGACTCTCCCCTCCCTCCCTATGGGGATCCTTGTGACAATCGATGCAACGCTTTCCCGTCTCCTGCCGAATCTCTTCATTGGAACGATCCCTGAGATTGGAGTGGCATTTGGCACAGGCCAACCCCGCGTGCCCACCCTCCAACGGAAACTTCTCACTGTGCGCAAAGGTTGCCACCTGGTCGAAGGGCTTCTCTTGGCCATGGCAAGAGGCGCAATCCTTTCCCTGTTTCCCCTTGTGGGGATCCTCATGGCAGGAAGCACAATCCTGCACCAGACCCAGAAAACGCTTCTTTCCCTCGGGGAGGAGGGGAAGCTTGGACATCTTATGGCACTTGACACAAGTGAGTTTTTGATGCGCTCCTCGAAGACCAAATCGAATCCCCTCATGCTTGTAAGAATCTCGCCCCTCAAATCCCGCTCGGCGGAAGGCCGCCTCAGTCACAAGACTCCCTCCCGATCCCCTGTGCTCCGCATGGCAAAGCCCGCAATCCCCCGGGTCCTGAAGACGCCCATGCAAACCTATTTTTTTCTCAACCCTCTCCTGAACCTCTTTGTGACACTTCGCGCAGGGGGCGAAGCCCTTGCTCACCCCTTCATGACAGATCTTGCAATCTTGCTCTTCGATCCTTGCATCCCTTTCGTGGACCGCAGAAAGAGGACCCGGAGAAGGACGCGTTTCCCTCTGCCAGAAGACCAAAAGCAGGACCGCGCATAAACTCACAGCTGAGAACAAAAGTTTTATTTTCACGACCCACCTCCAAGAAGGAGCCCCAAATCCAGGCGCGCGTAGTGAAGAGCATCAAGAATGTGGAGAAGGGCAAGGAGAATCATGAGCAGAGCCATCCACCGATGGAGATAGCGCCACGTCGCCAGCAATCCCCGGATCTCTTCGAAATGGGCAGCGGCCATCGCTGCGCGGTATGCCCGGCGCGTCAAAAAAAGAATGCGCCGCACCTGTTTCCCGCCCAGCTTCGAAGCGATCAGCTCCGCCTCGACCTCGGCCAGCAACTTCCGCAGGTCCCACCTTGCCCGAAGTAAGGCCAAAAACCTCGCCCGAAACGAATGCCGCCAGGCTCCATATTGGATCGCCTTTTCAATCTTGGACTGAATTCGCGCACCAATTCCTGGCTGGCCAATGTCCCACTCGCTTGCAATGGCCCGCAGCTTGTTTCGTACCTCGTCGAGTTGGAGCTCACGCCCGTTGGCAGCCCGGGGGACAAATGCATAAAACCATCGCCCGATGGCCCCAGTGACAACAAGCACACAGAGGGCGAAAAAGGCGTACCCCCCCGAAGCCTTCCGCGGCACGCCCCCCGCGTGCACATAAACGAAGAGGAGGGAGAGAAGCCCCGTCCCCACATGGAAGTTCATCCATGCTCGTAAATTGCCAGGGATCCAAGCCCCAAACCGCGACTTGCGGAACAGATAGAAGAGATTCATCAGGATGGCCGAAGAACCAAGCAAACCCAAAAGCAAGCCAAGATTTCGACTCGGAGCCAACCAGTCATAGCTCGGGTGTTGGGCACGCTCCGGTATGGAGAGTGTGTAGTACCCAGCATTCCCTTTCCAAAAAAGGAAGGCCCCAAAAGAAAGCAGAAGAACAGCAAGGAGGGGGGAGATCAAACCTCTCCCCGGATCGGGTTCTTGGAGCGTTTTTCGCACCTCCGGGTCAAAGGAGACTCCAGCCTCCTCCAACTGCCCGAAGGGGGGGATGCCTCCGGCAAAAATGAACACAAAACGATTCCGAATCCGGATGGGGTGTTCGCGTCCCTTCACACTGAGTCGGACAAACTCTTCTGAAATCTCCAAGACCTGACTCTCAAAGAGAATCTTGAGTCGGCCCGTTTTTTGTGCTTCCAAGAGTTTTGCCTCGTTTCGCGCCTTAATCCGCGTGAAGGCCTTTCGGCGATAGCTCAGGACCACCTTGTTCCCCGGCTGGTGTGCCAGCCCCACCGCCGCCTCAATAGCCGAATCTCCTCCCCCGACCACAAGGATGTCCTCACCTCGATAACTCTGGGCATCCAACAAGCTGTAGGCCACTTTGGGTAAGTCCTCTCCCGGGACACCCAATTTACGAGGAGTTCCCCGTCGGCCTAGGGCCAAGCAAACATGGGGGGCCAAAAACGAATCCTTTTGCGTATGGATCCTATACCCTGCCCCTTCACGGCTCAGAGACTGGAGTTCTTGGCCAAAACGAATGGGAAGCCGATGCTTTTCGGCAAGCCCCTTCCAAAGACCCACCAGCTCTTCCTTCTCGATGCTCTTGACTTTGAGTGTCCCAAATCCAGGAATCTCCACGGGCTGGGTCAAGACCATTTTGCGCCGGGGATAACGGGCCACCGTCCCCCCGATCTCCGCTTCGCGCTCCAGGACGACAAAGCGCAGCCCCGCTTCTCGGGCAGCCAAAGCACAGCTCAAACCGGCGGGACCAGAGCCTACAATCACGAGGTCCAGCTCTCCCTCATGAGGCTCCGTCCCGCCCAAGCTACCAACATTTTCGGCACTCCTTTCCGATCCAACCGCGGCCAAAAGCTCTTTCGTTTTTGGAGCCTTCTGTCGGACCCTCCGAATGATCTCTACCGCAACAAGGCTTCCATGTTGGATGGCAGTCTTCACAAGGGCAAAGCCCGTCAACTCTCCCGCAAGGAACAAACCAGGACAGCCCACCGCTTCCAGGTTTTCTCCCAAAACCGGGAGATCCCTTCGCGACTCAAGGTCCGAAACCGTAACTGCGATCCCCCCCACCGGACAGGCTTCGGCACAAAAAGCATGCCCCACACACAGCGCCCCTTGGACCACAATGGCCTGTCCATGAATGAGAGAGAAAACCTTCCCTTCGGGACAGGCATCCAGACAGGCACCACAGCCAATGCACTTCTGAAGATCTACTTCTGGGGTTAGCAAACGGCCTTTAGTACGCCCCTTTTCGAGCGCAAGCTTTTTTGCGTCCAACTCCTGGAGAGTCCGTTTCCACTCATGGCGTCGCCGCAATAGAGCCAGAAGCATTAAGGTCGGGAGTAGGATAAACAGAGCGATGATGAGCAATCAGCAGTCTCCAATGCAGCCCCATTCCCCTGCACTTTTCGTCCTCTTTCAACGGGGAGCTTTCCCCAATTTGAGAAATCTTCCTTACTACGGCAGATTCCGAGGAAAGAGGCCGGAAAGTTCTCCTTAAAAAAAAGGAACCTTTTCCCTGTTTTTCCTCGTTATTCTCCCTACATGGGTTCCTGTCGTTCCCTCTTAGGACCCAATGGTTCATCTTGAACCCTTTCCCCCTTCCATTTGACATCATGAGGATTGCTATGCACTTACAATCATCCGCATTATCCCTCTCCCTATTCAGCCTGCTGCTTGGGAACCAGCTTTCTTCCCAGACGCCCTCCACTCCGGGAGAAGTTCTTGGAGTGACACCTATCCAATCCCTCAAATCTTCCCTCTTTGAGGGCAAACCCCTTCCCGGCAAAGCTCAAGGGAGCCAACGCTGGATCGTTCATTTCAAATCTCGCTCCTTCGATCTCAGTGCGCTCAATCAGGAATATGCAGGAGACCGGAACCCCGACCGGGTGGAGGCCATTGCCAAGGAACTCGCACGAAAGGCCAAAATAGATCAAGCCGACTTCGTGGAGGAAGTCAAAGCTCTGGGCGGAAGGGTCACTGACCAATTCTGGCTGGTGAATGCCGCAGTGGTCGAGATCCAACCCACAAAATTAACCCAACTGCGTGCCCTGAAAAATGTGGCCTATCTCCAACCCGACGTGGAGACCTTCCCCCTGATCAAGACTGCCACCAACAAAAAAAACCATGACTCCGATTCTCTCCAGGCCCAGGGATTCACAGGGCTTGGCGTCGCCTGCGCCATCATTGACACAGGACAGGACGAGAATATGAATGGGACCGGAAGACCTCATATCACCTATTCAAGGCGAGGGACGACCACAAGCCGTTTGGTCCTCAACAGAAAGATGGGGACCATGTCCCCCGATGACGTCCACGGGCATGGGACCGGAGTCGCCTCCATCGCGGCAGGTTGGAAGTGGCGGACCAGCACGGCCGACCAAGGACACGCCTATGACGCCAATATCGCGGGCTACTCCATCGCCAACTCCACCAGTGGGAGTTCCTCCACATCCAACATGGCCCGTTCTTACCAACAGATCGTGACGGATTCAGCTCGTTATAAGATTGTGGCCTCTAACCTCTCCTACACCGGAAGTCGAAACCCGCTTTCCATCGAACAAAAGGCCGCCGACCAGGCAGCCTTGACCGCGGACCTCCTCGTCTGCACAGCCGCCGGAAACTCTGGCAACAACACCTCCCGAAGCCAAATCAACCTCAATGGACTCTCTGTGGGAGCCGTCAAGGAAAACAGCCACACCCTGGCCTACTTCTCGTCCCGTGGAATGATCAATGGAACGATGAAGTTTCCCGATATCTGCGCAAACGGGGTTTCCACCAACATGGCAAGGAGGAACAACGAGAACACGGATTATGTGGGATCTGGAACTTCGATGGCCTCCCCCCAAGTTTGTGGTTCCGCAACTCTTCTTCGGGGGCGGTTCAGGACATTGAAATCCTTCGAAGCCAAGGCCATTCTCCTCGCATCCGCCCAGGCCAATCCGGGGACCAGTGCCACTCAAGTCTCCACCGGCCCGGGAGTCGGCTACCTTTATAACCCAGCCGCGCACGCAATTGCTGGCTCCAGCCTTCGTCATGGGATTACCTCACTGAACTCAAGAGTTCAGGTCTTTCGCCGAAATCTGCCTGTGATCCGCGGACGTAAATATCAAGTCGCAATCGCCTGGAACCGCCTGAATGTGAACTCGGCGAACATCTCAGATCTGGATCTCACGATCCGGAACGGAAGCAGCACCGTCGTTCGCTCGGCGAACCGCTATTCCACCCTCGAGTTTGTGCGCTTTACGGCCCCAAGCACAGGGGTCTATGTGATCGAAGTTCGGGCAAATGGTCTAAAGGCCCCAGTCCAACCCTTCGCCTGGGCATCTACCTCCAACACAGCCAAAAACAACTCAATCTCTGGCAGCTACACTCTCTTCGGCTCGGGTTGCCGCGGAACGGGATCCGGGAACCTCACTGGTCAAGTCGTCCCCGCCGCTTTCCGCAAGGTCATGGGAAACAATGCAAACTTCTATCCCCTGGGTCGGGGCAACATGCGTTACCAACAGGTTTTCCTCAGCTCCGAACTTCTGAATGCAAAAATGACCGGAGTCTCCTTCCGGCAAGATGATCGGACTTCCGGTCGCAATGGCAGAAGCATCTCCCTGGAAATCCTTATGGGCTATACAACGAAGACTCCCTCAACTCTGACCACGAGCTTTGCGGGCAACTATGCGGGCAGTCCGGCCCTTGTCTTCCGCGGAACAGTGAAACTTCCCAACCTCACCGGAACCAATCAAGATCCGAGAAAATTTGCAGTCAACATCAAGTTCCAAAGGCCATTCCTGTATGCCCAAACGCGGTCCAGAAACCTTCTTGTCGAGTTCAAGAATCACAGTTCAGGGAACTTCATCTACTCCATGGATGCCTGCTCCGGAAAAGGGGCGACCACAAGTCGCCTCTATGCCACGCCAACCACCGCGAGCACCGGTAGGGTCACCCGGAACTATGGGCTGGTGATGCGCTTTGACCAACCTTCCTTGCTTGGAGCCATCCCCAAGCTCACCAATACGGGGGTTCCCGAGATCAACAGAAGCTTCAGAATCCATCTCATTCAAGCCCGCAAAAGATCCGTAGGGGTCCTTCTCTTTGGGCTCTCAAAAACCCATTGGGGACCAGTGAGACTGCCTTTGGATCTCGGCTTCGTCGGGGCAAGAGGGTGCAAACTTTATATCTCCTTTGACCTTGTCTTGGGGGCGGTTCCCACCGGACTCAACGGCGGCGGAACTCTCATCCTCCCCACTCCCAATGATCGCAATCTGATCGGTAAAATCTTCCACAACCAATGGTTCGTGCTGGATCGTCCCGCCAATGGCTTGGGCTTGGTCTTCACGAATGCAGGCACAGGAAAGATCGGAGGCTGACATTCAGAGGCTGACATAAGGTCTTTAATCAGATTCGTTCTTTCCGTCTGAATCCGTAAACCATTGAATCCTGCTAACCCCCCTCTGAAGCGGTCCTCAGGGACTGGATTTTTCTCCCCAGATCCTTGACTCTTGGAGGGGGCTGACCCCAAAAAGGTCTTCCTTCTCTCCAAAAGGAGAAGGGGGACCTTTTTTTGTTGCCCTGTTTTTGGAGAAAACCCCGGCTAGGATGCGCACTCGATGAAATTCCAAGACTACTACAAGGTTCTCGGAGTCTCCCGCTCTGCCAGTCCTGAAGAAATCAAGAAGGCTTATCGCAAACTGGCGATGAAGTTCCATCCGGATCGCTACAAGGGCAAGGAACCGGAGAAGGCCGAAGAAAAGTTCAAACACCTGAGCGAGGCCTACGAGGTCCTCTCCGATCCCGAGAAACGTAAGCTCTATGACCAGTTCGGAGAAAACTGGAAGCACGGACAGGATTTCCAACCCCCCCCGGGAGGGCCGCAGGGTTTTGCCGGCCAAGGGGCAGGCGCAGGAGGTGGTTTTGAAGGGTTCGGAGCTGGCTTTGGACAAGGGAGTCCCTTCTCTGATTTCTTTGAGACCTATTTTGGACAGAACTACAAAAGAGGCTTCCAGGGAAAGGGGGGACACGCACGCTTTAAACAAAAGGGAGCCGATCTGCGCGCTGAACTTTCGATCCCGATCGCACTGGCGATCCGTGGGGGGAAAAGCAGTTTCGAGTTTGGCGCAATCGGGACCTGCCCTACTTGCGCTGGGGTGGGGTTTGTGGAGAACCATGTCTGTCCCACCTGTGGAGGCACAGGCAAAATCCGGGAGCGCAAGACCATCGACCTCAAGATTCCGAAGGACATCCGGGACGGTCTCAAAATGCGGCTCCGAGGCCTCGGGGAACCGGGGATCGAAGGAGGGCAACAGGGTGACCTTCTCCTAACCCTCCGAATCCAGCCGGACGACAACTACCATTTTAAGGGAGCCGATATCTACGCTTGGGTGGCGGTAGCCCCCTGGGAAGCGGTCTTCGGTGCCAAGGTTGATGTCCGAACTCCTGATGGGGTCGTTGTCGTCAGCGTCCCTAAGGACAGTCGCGCCGGACAAAAATTGCGTTTACGGGGGAAAGGCTTCCACACATCCAAAGGAGGCCGAGGGGATTTCTATGTCGAACTCAGGTTGGCCCTCCCCACGCCCCTGAGTGAAAAACAAAGGCAACTACTCGCGGAGATGGCCAAGGCCGGACCGAATAAGGTCTTCGGTGGCGCCAGGGAGGTGTCCTGATGAACCATGCGATCACGCACATTGAGGGCGTTGCTTATTGGCGGGTCGCTTCGGCTGCCAAGGTATACAGTCTGGAAGAATCCTTCGTTCTCGAAATTTATCGGCGTGGCCTTTTGGGTGAAGGGCGAATCGTTCAAGGAGAGGTTCTCCTTCCCGAGGAGGCCTTGGACCGCTTGGCTTGGGTCTACCGCCTCCACATTGTATGCGGCGTTTCCATCGAAAGGCTCGAAGAAGAGGTTCCCTGACCAACCCCGCCCTTTGAACCGGCTCTGGGGACCGAAGCCTTCCTTCCAAGAATTAGCGTCTCAGGAAGAGCTGCACCCCCTTCCCTTCCCAGGCCTTTGTATAGGAACGGGAAAACCTGGGATCTTTGAGGGCGGGAGCTTCTAATCGTTTCCAAGGGGGTCGATGGAACAAGACACAGTCCGGCAGCGGCCCTGCCAACCACCAAGCAAACTCTCCCCGAGCTATGGCTTGGTAATCCGCCGGTCCCACCAGTCCCAAAAAATCCCGAATGGGACGCCCTTCGATGCGGAAACCCAGGACACCGATCTCGAAGGCAGCGATCTTCGCACTCTTGGGGGTGTGGGCCCTGATCCATTTTGCCGCCTCACGGTACTCAGGATAGGTCCGCGAGGGCTTGGGAGTCCCCAAAGAAGGAAAGGCCAAAAGAAGAAAGCCCAAGTTGAGGATAAGCGCAGGGATCCTTTTATTTCCTTGCCAGAGCCATGCCACGAGAGCACTGAATCCGAGGAGGGCGGCAAAATGCAGGGGCAGGCCATACCAGTGGTAGAAGGGAGGATTGAGCAGGCAATAGGCCAGGCTGAGGATGAGCCCCCAGAGGACCAGGAGGCGCAGCGGTCCCTTCCACAAACCGAAAAGAAGAGAGGGGAACAACAACCAGCGTAGGAGCTTGGGTGGGAGAAGGCCCCTGGTATCGAAAGCGTCCAGGCTTTTTTTAAGGCCCGAAAAAAAACTCCCCCCCCACGCGCCCGAGGCCCGCTGCGCCATCTTGGCCTCCAAGGTCCCTGGAAGGGGTGTCCCAAAATGGGTCCAAGCATAAAGCAGCCAGGGGAGGACAACGGCCAGAGCAAGTCCACCCACCCAGGCAAGAGGAGCCTTCCAATCTTCTTCCTGCCGGCGACACAGGAGAAAGTGGCCCAGAAGAACCAGGACCAACACGAACCCATCCGGCCGAGCGAGATAGAGGACACCCAAGCTCAGGCCGAGAAGGCGGTATCGGCGAGCCTGGTAGAACAGGACCGAGCCTGTTGCCAAAAAAAGAACCAGGACGGTTTCGAGGCCAAGTGTTCGATAGAGGAGAGGCAGAGCGAGGACATTGGTGGCGGCCAACCAGGAAGGGACTGCCCCCTGTTTGCGGAAGGCCCGGTACACCAGGAGCAAGAGACCCGAGAGAGAGAGGGCAAACAAAAGTGCCCTGGATAGGATGAGATCTCCTCCCAGAGGGACAGCCATCCCTGCGATCAGAAGGGGATTCAAAACAGAAGTGGAACCGAGGACCCTGTCCCCGGGGGAATAGCAAAAGCCCTTTCCATGCAAAAGGTTTGCCGCATATCGGAGGACAATGTCCGAATCGTCAGGAACCCATTCGGCTCGTTGCAAGGCCAAGAACAAGGCCAGCGCGCAAAGGCCCAGGAGCAAGAAGATTTCCCAACCGGCCTTCTTCATGAGCGGCTTAAGCCTTGGAGATTTTTTGTTTCTTTCCTTCGCATGCCGAGCGGAGGGCAGCATCCAGGACCGCTTGGACCTGGTACCCATCCTCGAAGGTCGGAAGAGGAAGCTCGGGGGACTCCCCCGCCAAATCCCGACAGATGTCGGCCGCCATGTGCACGAAGCCATGCTCGTATCCGAGGAGATGACCCTCGGGCCACCAAGCGGACACCCAAGGATGGGACGTATCGGTGGCCATGATCCGGCGAAAACCCTGTTCTCGACGCGGAAGCGTTGCGTCCAAGAAACGAAGAACATTCATTTCTTCGAAATCGAAGATGAGGGCTCCTTGATCCCCATAGATTTCGAGGCGGTTTTGATTGAGGCGGCCGCTAGCAAGGCGGCTGACTTCGAAACTACAGAGCGCCCCTCCGCTCAGGCCTGCGAAGAATCCAAAGAGATCATCGACATTGGAACGTCCCTTGGTCTGAAGCTTGGAGGTCTTAGATCCCGCTTTGGAGGGTTTCAACCCCTGGGAGAGGGAACGCTCGCGGATAAAGGTCCGGGAAGCGGCGCCTTCGACATGGAGGAATTCTTCGCCCGTCAAGAACCTTACAAGGTCGACAAGATGGGCGCCCAGATCCCCGAGGGCACCTGAACCGGCTTTGGATTTTTCAAAACGCCAGCTCATGGGAGTGCCCGGACCTCCCCAAGACTGGAGATAGGAGGCGCGAACCTCATAGATTCGACCAAGCCGTCCTTCGCGGATGAGTTGATAGGCAAGGCCGATGGCCGGGCAGCGCCGGTAGTTAAACCATACATAGCTTTTTTGGCCCTTCCCGGCTGCCTTTCGTGCGGCTTGCAGCATTTGTTTGGCTTCGTCCAAACTTCGCGCCAGGGGCTTTTCGCAGGCGACATGCTTTCCGGCCTCGAAAGCGGCCAGAGCTTGTTTGGCGTGCAGGTGATTGGGCGTCACGATGTCGACGAGCTCTACCGCAGGGTCGCGGAGCAGGGCGCTAAGGGTTCTGCTCCATCGCTCCCAGCCGAAGCGGCCGGCAAAGGCGGCGAGGCAGTTTTGGTCCCGTGCCGCCACATGGGCGAAGGTGGGTTCCAAAGGGAGGTTGAAAAACCGAGTCGCCTGCCCCCAGGCGTTACTGTGGGCCTTGCCCATAAAGGCTTGGCCGATCAACCCGATTCCAAGACGCTTTGCCATGCTCTGCCTTCCCAAGGTTCAAAACCGCGGAGTCTAGGAAGGACAAGGGGGATAGAAAACCCCTCTAGGGGGTTTCTGGTGAAAAGGCTTCCAGCGGTTGCAGAATAGATCGAGGTTTTCGGGAGGCTTTAGATCCTTGGTGTGCCTGAAAGGCCGGAGGGCTCTCGGGCACAAAAAAACCGCGGACGGGTTTTCTACGGTTTTTGGAGGAGAAGCTTGCTTAGGGTTCGGGTAGAGGCGAGATCAAAGGGTCCGAAGGTCTTCAACACCTTCCATTCACCCCTCGTGGCGCCTCGCATCCGAAACACGAGGGAAAAAGACGTAGTCGTTTTTGAGCCTTCAAATAAATTATGGGTCCCCCGAAAGGACTCCCCAATCCACTTCAACCGAATGAGTGGTCCGCTTCCGTGATAAAAAACCCACGCAAAAATCTTGGAACGCTCTTCTTTGGTAAACCCCAAGGCCTTTCCTTGGATGCGCAGGATGCGCTTGGGATCTGGGATCACCTCGACCCCATAACGTTTTCCCGCTTCGGGGAAGAAAGCCACCAGGTTCTTAGGACAAAACTGAAAAGGAGGCAAAACTTTGAAACGAGGCTTGATGGAGAGGATCCTCATCCCCCGAACCTTCCCGAAGACTCCCATCAACACTGGTTTCCCTTCAGGCCAATTGTGGATGGGGACCACTCCCATAGCATCTGAACGACCATGCTTAATTTGGATCCCAAGCCCGAGTCCATCCATCAAGATCCCACCAATGGGCAAGGCATCGGGTTCATCCACTCGGTACTGCGTGAGGTCCACTTCGAGCCCAGGAAGAGGGCGTTGCTCGTCCTGCAGAACGATTTGAAAAGAAACGCCCTTTTTCATCCGAATCCGAAAGGCCTCAACGCTTCCCCCGGGGCCAAGGACGGGGGGAAGAGCTTGGGGCGTAAAACGCGAATGCGTTACGGTGAGCTTCCCTTTCTCGAGATAGCGGCGCTTCAATAAAAAGGAAAAGGTCCCGTTGAGTTCCGTGCTGCCCAGGCGAAGGCCTTGATACTCGACCTTGGCTCCCTCCTTTCTGCTCTTCCCCTCGCTTCCTCCCTCCGTCACCGGATATCGAAACCCAATGACAGCGTCGGGCAAGGGACGTCCCAGGGGATCCACAACCAGCCCCTTGAGTTCCACCCGCCCTTTGGACTTGGGAAGCTTCGCGGAGGCCGGCTTGGCCAAGGAAGAAGCCTCTCGGGAACCTTCGTCCTCGGCCTTTTCCCTTCTTTGCACCTGGACCGCTTGCTGCCCAACCTGACCCTCCCTTTCCTCAGAGGAAGTTTCCCCCTGTGAGAGAAGGGAAACCTTCTCCACTTTCCTTGGGCTCTTTATGAAGAACAAAGCAAAGCCCGTCAGAACAAAGAGGCTAAAGAAAAGCAAAGGGAGGTGGTTTTTCATAGGTATTCACATGCAAAGAATTATTTGCCGATTGTCCCATAATCCCGGGTGATTTCTCCAGGAAATTCCGTGGCTCCTTCGAGACTCGAGCCCCCATTCCCATGATGAACTGAGATCTGGCCATTGGATTTGTTGTTCAAACAGCCATTCAAAGTATCCGCTTCTTCTTTGCTGACCGAGGGGTCCGGTGGGACTCGTCGGATGCGAAAAAGAAGGGTCCAAACACCATTGATTTTTTCCCAAAAAAGCCAGTATTGCACATGCCCTCGAGCAGAAGTGGTGACCTTGTCAAAGCTGGTCACTCCTGTTGGGGCTGAGACCCAACCTCCACCGGAAAAAACCTCCACATTTGGTTTTTCTTCAGAGGCATTGAGCTGTCCTGAGGAGACAAACATGGAAAAAAGGCCAAGGGCCGAGGCGATTGTAGTGATAACTTTCATCATTCCCCCTTTTCATAAGTGTTGCGTTCAACAACAAAGGAATGTGAAGGGAGAATCCGCCCCTTTTTATGGATGGCAATCAGTGTTTTTTCAGTGTTCTTTGAACTTCCCCTCTCCAAGGGCTTCGAGATAGGTCCAGATCGCATCAAACTGCTTCTTGGCATCCCCATCCAAGATTTCAGTAAAGGCTGTGCTCCCCTCGCTGGTCCCAAAGCGTGGCATCTTCGTGGAGGGAACAATGCGCTGAGGGTTCCACATCCAACGGTCATAATAGGGCTTGCGCAGACGGTGGGAAATCAGGGCGAAGTTGATGCCTTCCACCTCGAACACCTGGAGGGCCTTGGTATTCCCCACGGCATGACAAAGGACACAGGAGAAGCCGCCTTGGTTTGAAACCAGTTTTTTCCCGATTTGGGCAAGCTTCCGAGGAAGGGAGCCTTTTGCAACATCCTTGTCCGAGAGACCGACTTCGGCGCAGAGACCCTGGACAAGGGTGTCGGCATAAGCCGCGAAGGCAGGCATTTTGGCCTTGAGCCAGGGGCGGGCACGGGGGGCCCTGCCCTGGAATAAAGCACGGAGGGCGGAAGGCCGGAGCTTTTCGCCAATGGCCTCAAGGCTGGGTAGCCCCCTGGGATGAGCTCCCTCATGGCAGGAGGCACAACGAAGAGAGAGCATGAGTGCCCCTGCCGCCTCATCGACAGGAAGGCCCAGGGGGAGCCGGGAAAGAGGAAGACGCAAGGCCTTGGTCCTTGGGCAAGGCTTGCCCGGGGGGAGCTTTAGGTAGGGAGGGGCCTTGGGCGCTTGCAGGGGGAGGGGGGGAGCCTTCGGAGGAACTCCCCTGTGGCAGGCGCTACAAGCCCGCTCACGAAACAGGGCCCTGCCGCGGTTCGGGTCGCCGGCCTTGGGGGAGGGTGAAGGTCGAAGGAAGGCTGTCCCTTTTTGCCGACCCTGCTGCAAAAAAGCGGCCAGGGCCGAGGCTTGGGCGGGTTGGAGAGAGAATTGAGGCATGGCACTGCGGGGCCTGTGCTGGGTGGGGTTTAGGAGGAAGCGGGCGAGAGCCCCTGTCCGGAATTTCCAAGCAAGCTTGTGCAGGGGGATCTTGGAATGGTGGGAAGAAAGGGGAGATGCCTGGGAAGGGGTCCCTGAATCCGGGGAAGCAGGCGATGCAATGGGATCCAAGCTGTGACAGGAGGCGCAGCGAAGTTCCCGAAAGAGCCGGCATCCCTCTCGCACCTGGGCAGGGTCGGCCTCAGCCCGCTCCCCTTCCTCAAGCCCGAGGAAGGCGGCCAGATCCCTGGCTTCGGACAGGCTGTCCTCACCATGCAGGAGGCGGGGCATGCGGGCCCTGGGGCGAAAAGACTTTGGATTTTGCACCCAAGCTAGAAACCAGGAGAGGCGCAGGCGGGAGCGAGCTTCTCCGAGATCGGGACCCTGGAGACTGAGAAAGCCGGGGAGGCGCTCTTGGGGAAGTTGGGGATCCGTATGGCAAGCCATGCAGGAGGCCCGACTTAGAGCAACCAACTCGGAACGAGAATGGGTGTCCCCTTTGGGCGGGGGGGGGCTGCTGAGGAGGTGGGCGGGGAGGGGTTCGAGGGGGAAGTCGCTGCTCTGCCAGAGAAGCCGGATTTGGGCGGGGCCGCTTGCGGGGGATCGGTATTCGATCTCGATGGGGTTCGCGCCCTTTCGAAGGCGGATGCGCTTGGAGAGGTGAGGGGCTTGGCCCGGAGGGTTCAGAGGACCGGAGAGAAGGACCTTGTGACCGATGCGAAGGATGGCCTCCCCCCGCCCCTCGAGAGCGAAGCGAAAGCGATCCCGGAGACTGAGCCGGAGGTCAGCCTTCATCCTTAAGCGAAAAGGACCGGGAGACAAAAACAGGGATGGGCTCCGCCCCTTTGGGACAAAAAGAGCAAAGCGAGGGAGAGTTCGACTGTCCTGCCCTCCCTTCCCTTCGAACTTCGCCAGAACCCCGGGAGATTGAGGAAGCAAAAACGCAAGGGCGCCCAAGAGAAAAAGTGACATAGCCGTCCTTATTCTTCTTTTTCCCCCGAAACTTCGGGGACGAAATTCACAGTCAAGTAGATCGCGTTTTTCATCAAGGCCCCATCAGCGGCATCGAGGTTGTAAGCGATCTTCATCTGCATGACCCGGCGCATATCGGAGAGTTTCAAAAACACCCTGCGCCCATCTTTGGAGAGCTTGGCAGCCAGAATCTTCCTTTCGTCACGGGCTGCGAACTTGTCTGCACGACTTTTGGTGGATCCCACCTTTTTGGGATCTTTGAGAGAATATTCTCTCGAACCATAGTCTGAACTCCATTTGTAGTTCCAACGCTGCACCGACCAACTTTCGGGATCCTGGGCCGTCTCGGGATCCAAGGGATCAGTAAAACTGAGGCGGATCCCATCCCGAAAGATCCGGATCTTCCTAGGCAGGTACACCGGTTTTCCCGTGTAACGAATCCGGTGGAAGGCCGACAAGCGGGCCGCGCTCGTCTGCCAGCCCTTGAAACCCACGAGGTAGAGCTGCCCTGTCCCAGGATGAAAACGTGCCCGCATCGCACTCGAAGCAAAATGCAGAGGAAAGCGCACAACGCCCCCCTGCACCTGGCCCGCATGGCTCCCCTCCCCCTGATCCACCAACACCTTGAACAAGGAACAGGTCCCATAGGACAGGTGCAAAAGATCCCCTTCAAAAGGCCCCCAGCGCTTGCTGGTCACCCAGCACTGCCCCCCACTCGAGTTGTCGATGTCCCAAGGGATCCAACAGAGCGGATCATCATAGGTTTTTGGTGCAGTCCCGCGATGCGCCGTCGGGACCACTCCCGCGAAAAAGGGCTTTCCCACCCAGATCCAATTCAGCCGGCACTGAGGCATCCAAGAGCCCTCGTTGTCCCCCGAAGTCAGCACCTTGCCATCCGGACGGATGGAAATCCCATTGGGTGCGCGCAAACCTGTCGCCATCACCTCCAAGCCTTTCCCATCCGACGGCACCCGCAGGATGGTTCCGTGATGGGGCAAGATCTTTTCAAAACCCCTTCCCCCCGCACGCACAGGACCCGCCTTCGAAAAGTAGAGACTCCCATCGGGACCTTCTTGTAAGTCGAAACTAAACTCATGAAAGGCCTCCGTTGCGACCACGGCATCGTTGAAACTCTCATAGAAATCGGCTTCCCCATCCCCGTTGAGGTCATGCAGGCGGGTGATGCGGTCCCTGCCATTGGTCAAGATAAGGCCATCCACAATTTTGAGTCCGAGAGGATCGAAGAGTCCTGTCGCAAAGCGCTTCCAAAACAATTTTCCATCTTTCCGATCCAAACCCGAGACAATCCACACATCCCCGTTCCAAGTGGAGAGAGCAGCCCGCTTCCCATCCGGAAAGAAATCAAAAGCCCCAAAACGAAGCCTTGAATGCCAGGGGTTGTTGAAGGGAATCTGTAAACTGTCCACGACATAGGCACCCTTTCCCCTGCCTTTGAGGAACTTTGTTTCCAGGATCTTGTCCCAGCGGGGTGGCCCACCCTTGGTCAGGGAACCCAAGGAAGCAGGTTCCTCTTCCTTCTCCATGAGTGGGCGTATCTTGGAAGTGATCTCCACTCCACCCCGCCCCATGACAAGTTCAAAGACCTGGCTTTGTTTTGAAGCGGGGACCTCCAAGATTGCCCGCCCCAGATCGTTGGGCTCCCAACGGAGACCCTTGCCTCCCAAAATCGCAGCGGCAGTCACCCGAACCTTGGGATAGACCTCTTCATCCAGGCGCGTTCTCTGCCCCTCCTTGAACAAA
>JALSSW010000165.1 GCA_026984035.1 Planctomycetota bacterium | reverse complement strand
ATCTTATGTTTTGGCTTAGCAGCTCAAACCTCAACCACCATCTCCCCGAAGTCAGGAGCCAAACAAGGCAACACAAACAACAACATTCCCTACTCTTGGTACCCCACAAGATATCAACAAATCTTCGACTTCGATTCCTTCACTCATGGCAATAACGTATTCATCATGAAAGGGGTCCGCTACAGGATGAATAAGTCCTTTGCCAATGGAAGATATGGAGGTAAATCCGCGAATCTTTCCATGTGGATGGGAGAAGCGGCAAAAAATATAACGGCAGCAACCTTTTCAAGGACCTTTGATTCCAATATGGATCAAACCACCAAGAAGTTGGTGATTAACAAAAAGACTTTCTTGTTCCCGAAGTTGTCCAATCAAAACTTCGATATCAAGATCCCCTTCGATTCAGGTTCGCTCTTTCTTTTTGTTCCGGTCAAGAAAAAAGCCTTAGTCCAAGAAGTCATTACTTGGACTAATAACAATGGCAACAGGCTCTTTGTTTATCCCATTGATGCATGGCGGTCCACATCCACCAAAAAGGAGATCTCAAGACTCTATGCTTATAAAAGCTCTGCAGGCACTGGGTCCTACACTACGAATGGAATCTTTTTCGGCTGCCCGAACCTAAACCGCAGGACTCCGAGCCATTTCTCTGACACCAGAAACCTAAAGGTCGGAGGGTCCGGCTACTACCTTTATGGCTACTCCTACATTCCAAGCACCCCCGCATTCCTTGTTTTAGGTCTAAAAAGCCTGAACGTTCCGATCTTTGGAAAAGGTTGTTTCCTCAAAAACGACCTAGTCTTCATTCTCCCCGGGGTCACTCAAAACTCCTCCATTGGCTTTGTCCGTTACAATCTCCCCATCCCCAACCTCCCCTCCCTGGCAAATGCAAAGTTCTATTCCCAACTGTGGTTTGCTCAGGTTAAGAGTAGTGGACCCTACTTTTATGCGACGCGGGGATTAGTCGTCACCATTGGAGATGGCAAGATCAAGACTCCAGACAAGTTTAAAACGGCAACTGGATCTTCCACAGGGTACGGACTCATCACACAGTTCCACAACTAAGAGGCCTCTTGCATGACCTCCTTCTCCCAGCTCTTGGATAGGATCCATCAGCTGGGAGGAAATGGGGGCATATCCCCAGGTGCTAAGCATCTCGTCGGCCACGAACCAATTTGAGCAGTGCTGGGAGAAGGATGAGATCTCCGAACAAGGCAGCCAAAATCGTGACACATGCGAGGCGACCAAAATCATAGGTTGCCCGAAACCCTGAGAAGAGGGTCAGGGAAAAACCCAGCAAGAGGAGCGCTGAGGTAAAGAACACTGCCTCGGCCACCACACGAAGAGAATCGTGCAAGGCAAGCTCAACCCTCTTGCCCTTTGTTCGTTCCTCCCGAAACCTCGAAAGAATGTGGATCGTATTGTCCACGGCCAGGCCAAAGGAGATGGCAAAGGTGATGATCACCACAATCCTGAGCCGAATCCCCATGACCCCCATGAAGCCCAAAGAGATCAAGAGAGGAAAAAGATTGGGAAGGATGCCAATCAGACCAAAGCGAAGACTCTTAAAGACCAACACGAGCAACAAGCAGATGAGGCCGAAGGCAAAGAAAAAAGATTGCTGGACCTCGCTCATCAAGGTTGTCACCTGGTGGTTCGCCAAGACTTGAAGACCCACGGGTCGGGCGGAAAAGGTTTTTGCCTGTAAACCCAGCCTCCGGACAAAGGCCAGATAACGATCCACTTCTTTGGCTCCAACATCTCGAAGGAAGACGAGGACGCGAGCCTTCTTCATCTTAGAATCCACGAGAGAGAGAGGCTCCTTTTGGAGGAGGGGCAACAAGACCTCGGGAATGCCGTCTTCGAGGGCATCCAGATACGAAAGGCTTCGGGTCACTCCGGGAAAGGCTTCGATTTTATTGAGGAAGGGGCGGAGCTCCTTTTGGAGGGAAGAACTGTAGAGAGAGTTCTCCCCTTTGGGCTCCACAAGGATTTCGCCGGGGGAGACTCCGAAAAACCGGTCTTCAAACCAATGGACAGAACGCAGGATTTGGCTGTTCTCCCACAGGTCTTCGGACATAAAGGAATTTTCTTCGACTCGAGAAGCAAAGAAGACGGCGATCAAACAGAGCAGGCCTGTTCCCGCAAGAACGAGTTTGGGAGGAAGGTGCAAAATGGTTTCTGTCAATCCTGTGATGAGCTTGCCCATCGAGGCCGAGAGCCCTTTGCTTCTTGCATCCCTTAGACGGAGTCCCTTTCCCCACATCGTGAGCAAGCAAGGGAGCAATACGATGGTCAAGACAAATGCGATCCCCACTCCAAGGCAGGCGAAGGTTCCAAAGTCTCGAAGGTCCGGGATCTCGGCGAATGCAAGTGAGCCAAACCCAATCGCGGTGGTCAGAGAGGTCAAAAAGCATGGAAAGAGGGTCTCACGAAGGGCCTGAACGGACGCGACTTGAGGAGCAAGGCCTTGGGAGAGCCTTGTTCGAAAACGTAGGGCGAGGTGGACGCCATCGGCCACGGAGACAACCATCAATAGGGTAGGCAGGGTGGAGGTGAAGAGGGTGAGTTCAGCCCCCAACATCCCAAGAAGCCCAAAGGTCCACCCCAAGGTGAGGGGAACGAGAAGAAGGACGGAAAGCGCCAGGCGGAAAGAACCCATCAGGAGGATGAGTAAAACCGAGGTCAGGATCGCTCCCAGGGGAAGGAACAAGGCCTGGTCCTTCCGGACCTGGGCCACGTAATAATCCCGCAAGACGGGAATCCCGACTAAGCGGAGGGACACCCCTTCTTCGTTTCCGAGGCGGCGTAGGCCTTGGATCACGCGCCGGCGGTCATGGTTGTTGCGGGCTGTGGGGTGCAATTGCAGAAAACCGGCGAGGGCGGCTTTACCCTTTTTTGTGCAAACAAAGAGATTCCGCAAAAGACGGGATCTCTGGAGGAAAGACCTCATTTTTTGGGGGTCTTTGGGGACCATCGGAACCGAAAGCATGGTCAGGGTCCGGGACACCCCTGGGGTTTTGCGCATTCGCCCTTCGATACGGCGCAAACGGGCAAGAGCAGCGGGGGCAAAGGGGTCCTTCTCCGGCCAGGCGAAGAAGCAAAGATTATCTGGGAGGGGAAACTCTTTGTAATGGGAGAGGGCTTTTTGGAGCTCGGGGACATCCGTCCGGAGGAAGGACTCGACGCTGTAGCCAATGCGAAGGCCAAAAATGCCGGGAAAAAGCAGGGTGGACAGGAGAACGGCGAGGGACAAGATCCAACGCCGCCTTTTGATCAGGGTTTGAAAAATTCCGCCCATCCTCCCAGTCTTAGCGATTTCCGGAAGTGGAGGCCATGCTTGTCCTTGCGATCATGGGTTCGGCCTGCAGAATACCCGGGAGTGAAGGGACCACACAAACGCATCCATCCCAGCGGGCGGCTGGCCTTCCGCTCGAATGTCCGGGAAGCCAGGGCGGAGCACTTGCCCCTGCGCATGGCGAGCAAGGAGAACCCTCTCCCCTGGGAGGAGATTCTTCCCCCAGGGGAAGGCCCTCTCGAGCTGGAGATCGGATGCGGAAAGGGGGCCTTCATCCTTGAAGCGGCGCTAAGGCATCCGGACCGGCGCTTTTTGGGAATCGAAGCGGGGCCGCCCTACGCGACCTATTGCGCCGATCGACTCGCCCGCCATGGCCTGGAGAACGCGTTCATGGTCGCTGACGATGCCCGGGTCTTTTTAGAGGACACCCCTCCTCCCGGGGCTTTTTCCCGGATCCACGTTTACTACCCCGATCCATGGCCCAAACGAAAGCATCGGCGACGCCGCTTTTTCCAACCAGAGACGCTTCCGGCCTTGAGGCGGGCCCTGGCCGAGGAGGGGGAACTTCTGATTGCAACGGACAACACACGGCTTTTTGGGGAGATATTGACCACCCTTGGGGAAAGTCCCCTGTTTTGTCGATCTAGAGAAAAGGAAGGGGCTTATGGCGTCGAAATCCCCGGGACGGCCTTCGGACCCACGAACTTTTCCAAAAAATACCAAGCTCAGGGTAAACCGACACACAGGGCGGTGTTTCTCCCCGCACCCCCACAACGGAGAGAATCATGACACAATCAATGACCTGGATCAGACTGGCCAAGGTGGCCGACATTCCCGAAGACGAAGGGCTCGAAATCCAACTCGGCACGCAGGAACTGGCCCTCTTCAAAGAAGGCGAAAACGTGTTTTGCTTGGAGAATTCCTGCCCACACAGGGGCGCGGCCCTGGCCGAAGGCCGCATCCAAGATGGAGAAGTCATTTGCCCCTGGCATGGTTGGCGCTTTTCCCTGTCCAACGGCGCCTGCTCCAGCCTCCCCACCTCCGAACCCGCAGCCTGCTTTGAAACCAGAATTGAAAATGGCGAAGTCCTAGTCAGGCTCCCCGAGGAACCAACAAAGGAATAGGGACACCCATCCTTTGGCGCTATCTTCGCTTCCATGAAGGCCTTGGTTGCGAAGATCAAAGACCCGCTGGAGCTCACGACCATCTATGGGGTCCTTGGACTCCTTCTTCTTTGCCTCCTTCCCGGTGTCCTCCTCCGGCACCCCTGGCCCATCGATGAGCTACGCTACCTCGAAGTCGTGCGCGAGATGGTCCAGAGCGGAGACTTCCTCGGATTGCAACTCGGGGGACAGCCCTATACCCACAAACTTCCCCTTCTGTTCTGGGAAGTTGCAGGCCTTGGAAGGCTCACCGGCCTCGAAACGGCCGCCAGGCTCATCCCCTTTTTCCACGCCATCCTGCTCGTCCTCGGCGTCCAGCGCTTCGTCCTTGCCCTCGGCGCCCCCCGACGCATCGCCCTCCGGGCCGCCGCCCTTCTCTCCCTCTCACCAGGGACTTTTTACCTGGGGCAAATGTTCTTCTTCGACGTCCCCCTGGCAGCCGCCCTCGCCTGGTTCCTCGCCCTATCCACCCCCAGCATCAAAAAGGGACACCCTATCCTCCCCAAGGCATGGCTCCTCCTCGGCCTCGCGCTCTTCCTCAAGGGTCCCGTCGCCCTCCTTCAGGGGCTCCCCCCCGTCTTCGCCCTCGTTCTCACATGGCGTGGCCCCCGCGGCCTCCGTCCCAGCCTCCGCACAGGATTGGGTGTCCTCCTTGTGCTCCTCCCCATCGGGATCTGGGTGCTCGCCCTCTGGCATAAGCTCCCCAGCCAAGCCTTCCACGAACTCGTATTCGGGCAAACCGAAAAGCGCCTGTCCGGCAGCATAGGCCATCGCAAGCCCCTTTGGTTTTACCTCCCCGTCCTCCTTCTTTTCCTTTTCCCCTGGGGGACACGCCTCCTCGGAGCTCGAGACCCCAGCGAAGAACGCACTTGGACCCAAATCCCCCGGGTTCTGCTCCTCACCGTCCTGGCCCAGACCCTGATCTTCAGTCTCATCCCGACCAAGGCACCGCACTACATCTACCCCCTTCTCCCCTTCGCCCTGCCATGGCTTGCCCTTCGCTGCGGGCCAGAGGCAGGTGGCAAACTCAGCCAGGGAACGGATCACCTCCTCCGCATCCTCTGCCTGCTTGTAGCTCTCCTAGGACTCAGCATTATGACCGGGCTCCTTGGGAGCTGGGCCCCCCAATTCAGCACCCGGATTTCCTCCCTCGGGGCGGAAACAAAAGACCTCGCCAAGCTACCCCTAGGATTCGGCATCTTGATCGCCGGAATCGGAGCAAGCCTTCCCCCCAAAAAAGGAAGAGGGCAGCCCCCCCATGGTCTCAGCCTCGAGACCCGCTTTGTCAGCCTCCTCCTTGGAGCCTCCCTCGCACTCCTCCCCACCCTCGACCGCCTGCAACGCCCCCAGCTCACCCTCCCCATGCTAAAAGCACAGCTCGCAGCCCGGAAACCCCTCGCCCAACTCCGACCCGTCTTCCATCACAACTTCAACTTTCTCCTCCAAAGAGACAAGCTCCCCAAACCAGAAACCCAAGAAGAACTTAGAGCGTTCCTGAAGAAACCGAACGCGATGATCTTCGGGCAGGCCAAGCACCAAAACTTTTTCCCCAAAGACCTTCACCTCAAGGTCCTCGCTGAAGAATCTTTTTTCTTCCGCCCCTTTCGGATCTGGACCCTTTCGAAGAAATAAGCGGCCTCATTTTCCCTGCTTTCTACTTCCTACTTTTCTCCAACCCCTGCGTCCCTTTAGTCAACAAGATGGACAGGGACAGTTAGAGGGGAATCCTTCACAATAAATTTTTTGGTAACTTTTTTCGGATAAGTCCCCACAAGAACTTTGATGCGATAATGCCCAGGAGGCAACCATGCAGAGGGTCTCCCCGTCGTCCCATAGCTCTTGATTACATGTTTTTGACGATCTTCGATAGCAACCAAAATGTTCGTCCCCTTAGGGAGTAGGCGATGATAGGGATCGTAAACATTAAATCGTACGGGGAAGAACTTTTTATCCAATTGGATCTTTAACACCTCATCCCGAAGATTTTCGGATACAAATCTTGTTGGATGAAAAGCCCCCTTTATAACCTTATCAAAAGAAGGAAAAATTCGGTACTCGCCGACAGGGAGAACATGCGGTTTCCCGAAAGCCACTTTAAAATTCCCGAAAATCTTGGAGTTACGGGATGGATGTAAAGGGGCAAATTTGAGAGGGAATTCCGGAATAGGTTCACCATCCGGAGAAAAAACCTGGGGAGTAAAACGTACCCACCCTTGAGAAGGAACGGGATCGGGGGTGATCATTGTAGGCTTTTTAAACCGCTCAAAGGAAAAAACAGGGATTTGTTTATTGACGACAATCCCTCTCCTCCTAAAGAGAACGGTAACTAAGATCCAATCAATGATTCCCCGCCGATTTCCCAGTTTTGGCCCGTCCTGTTTTACAAGGAATACCTTCTGATTCTTTTTGAGAGCGATTTTGGTAGAGATAAAGTTATAGTTCATTCCAAAGGGAAGCACTGCGGGTGTGGGAAAAAGGGGAGCATGGTTGAGGCGCATAGCCCAGGTTTCAAGGATCTCGGATTTGGGGTCCACAACAAAAGAGGCAATCCCAAAGGAAATCCCTTTGGCTATATGGATTTTGGAACCATTCTGGACAACATGAATCCCCCCGCTGATTTCGAACAGAAAACCTTGTTTATCAATAATAGAACTGTACTTCCCAATGGGAACATCCTTAAAAGTTACGAGTCCATCAGGTCCGGTTTTTTTACATAAGGATCCAGCTTTTGAACTTCCGATTTCAGTAATCTCATATTTTTTGAAGAAAAACGGAAGCGCCTTTTTGGAGATCACTACATAAACGTCGGAAATCGGCCTTCCCAACTGGTCAACGGCCTTGATTCTACAATCGCCAAACTTTCCTCTTGTTAGAGAAACATTCCTGGTGGAAATGGAGCCCTCCTTTATTCCTGTAAAATCACCATAGGACTTCGAATAAAATCCTTTCTTGAGAAAAAGGATTTCCCATTTCTCTACATCCTTTTTCAAGTGGTAAATCCGGACAATGCCCCCTTTGTCAGTCTCTCCAATCTTTCTTTTCTTCTGAAGTCTATTGGGAATTGATCGTTCCTCCTTTTTGATCCAATAACACCTGACCCCTCGAAGCAGACCCGCCCCTTTTCCTTCCCTGACTCGAAATTCTAAAAGGGGAATCCGGTCCAGTTTTGAGCGTTCCCTCTTGATGGCTTCACCTTCCAGGTCTCCCTCATCCTTCTTCCGATCAAGGGAAGAAACCTCCCCATCCAATGCAGTCTTTGGAGGAGGAACATTGAACTTTTCCCCTGCCCTGGTAAAGCGATCATTCGAATGAATAAAGGTAAAATAGATTCCCAGGGCTAAGACCAAAAAAATCCCGCCAAGAATTACGGGTCGCATAGGTTGATTCATTTTTGCCCCTCATAAGGCTTCATTGAGCGAGAACGGTCCCCAAAGATAAAGGATGAAAGAATCATCATTATAAATACCGGAAGTCCTTTTAGATCTTGGAAAAACCATCATTACCTAAATGCCATACCTTTCCCATCCGAAACGAGCTATTCATGAATAGGGATCACCCAAGAAACAGGACCTCTTTTTATCCTAAGAAGGCTCATTTTTTGATTAATAAGAAATATAGAAATGAAAAACTTTTTAGTATTTGACAAAACTTCCACAATCAAAAAGACCTCCTCCATACCCTATGGATGTTGAAACGGCAAATGCCCAAAAAGAATCAAGTAACCCCCATTGGTGACCGGGAAAAACAGATGGCGGTTGCAAGGATTCCCATCACGGAAACAAGCAAAGCAAAAATTTGCTTGGAAACCTCGAATCGCCCCAAACAACCAAAGATTGAAGGAGAATAAATAAACAAATGGAACAGCACAAAAAACCCAATAAGAAACAAACTGAGGAGACTTGCATACCAATAATATTTCGTTAACAATAAAAGAGATAAACAAGCTTCTAAAATCGCAGAAAAAGAAGGAAGGGATAGAAAAATATCACCATTTTCTAGATTGGGATAGAAAAGCTTCAAGAAGGCAGCGATTAAAAACAACAAAGCAAGAATAGATCTAAAAAAACAAT
>JALSSW010000164.1 GCA_026984035.1 Planctomycetota bacterium | reverse complement strand
AAGATCGGAATAAGGAGATCTTTTGGGAGGTTTTGCTGGTTCCCTCAAAACAAATCGCTGTCCCCAAGGCAGTAGAACCAGTTTTGGTCGAGCCATGCCTGATCCAGACCTGCGGTCCAATCCCGGGAGCCGAGCCTGCGTTCCAACCATTGGGAGGAGGGTTCCACATGAAATCCAAGGGAGAGGAAGGACTGGTGTAGGGGCAGGTTGGGGTTCACTACAGTCATCAGACGGTTGCAGCCTTGGGAACGAGCGAGGGCTCCTGCTGCCTGGACCAGACGAGTGAGGCCTTCGCGGTCATCCGGGGCTACCAAGAGGTCTCCGAGGGTGGCAGCGCCGGGGACCAGACCCCCTTCGGTTCTCAGGATCCCAAGCCCCCTAGGGGTCTCGCTGTCTTGAGCGTAAAGAAACTGGTAGGAAACTCCGGGGCAATCCTGATAGCGCCACTTTAGATAGCGGCGGTCTTTGGCGACCATGCAGGCATATTGGGAACGAAGGTCCTGGTAGAGCTTGTCTACAGTTTTGGGAAGCTCGCTGACGGGTTCGGCTTGGACCGAAATTGGGCTCTCGGGAGCTAGACGGGAGGAGACATCCAGGTCCTGGATCAAAAAATCCAGATCTCGAATTTTGCGATAGCCCAAGTATCGTTCTCCGATCCGCCAGGCAGGACGCACGGGATACCCGAAACCCAGGTCGAAGTCCTTTCCCCCATAGGCGTCGAAGTAGGCTTCGGCGATTTCTAAAAAGAGAGGACGCTTTTTGAGACCACGTCGGAATTCCGGATGCACCATGGAGTCTACGGCGTGCATGAAGACAAGGTCCCGCCCCTCGCTCCCAAGGTGCACGGGCATCAGCACACCCGCATACTGGGCCGCGACCTTTCCCTCCTCGGTCACGGCGAGGTAGGCAAGGGAGCCTGCGGGGTTGTCCAGGTATTCCCAGCGCCAAAAATCAGCGTTTCTGTCCACATAGCCTTCGCCACAAACCTGGCGGAAGGTCAGATTAAAGGTCTCCAGGATGTTTTCTTCGTCGCCCGCTTCGAAGGGGCGGTATCGCAAAGAGGGGTTCTGCACATTCAACTCCGCTGTTTTCCGCTTGCTTGCATCCAGGGTTCTTTCATCCAGAATCTTCTCATCAAGAATCGCTCAAACCAGGTCCGTGTCCCCGAGGGTGAAAAACCAGCGATCCCGCAGCCACCGGACATGGAGCCGATAGGTTTTCATCCCAAGGAAGTGTGTGGGAGGCCCCACGAGAAAACCCTTGCGCTGGAACCTGAGAAAGCGCGGATCATTCTGCGGGAAAACCGTCACGAGGACCGGGAGTTCCGCAGCCTGCGCTCGAGCTTCGATGGCCGCGAGAAGTGCAAGCTCGGCTTCTTCATCTCCATGGGGAACCACCCAATCCACAATCAGTCCACCTTGGGGGACGACGTAGGTTCCGTTTCGAAACACTGCAAGTCCACGAGGCTGCCCGCTGGGGTCACGGGCCAGGAGCAGCTGGTAATCCACGCGTGGATGCTTCAAGTAGCGCCATTCGAGATAAGCTCCGTCCCGCACAACTCCGAATCGGACCTCCGGCCGAACCTTCTCCCAGAGATCGTCCAGGAGCGGGCTCTTCTCACAGATCTCCTCGACCGTCCAATCCTTCGGCATGGGAAGGGCCCGAAAGGAGGGGACAGCGATCTCCCGGAAGAGGACATCCAAGTCCCGCACGATCTCCCCTCCCAGGTAGCGCTGGGCCATTCGCCAGATCGGAACAGGAAGTCCATAAAAGAGTTCGTGCCCCGGATGCCGGGCGCTGGCCTTGGGTCCTCCATAACTGTCATGGAGATGCTCAGCCATGTGCACAACCAGCCCGGGCCGCCCACCGGCCCGCCGATGCCGGGGAAGGACAAAAGCATCCACAAGCTGCCCCAGGCTGATGTCTTCCCCCTCCTTGACAGCCCGCATGGGGAAGCAGGCATACTGCCCTACGATTTCCCCGTCCACCAACCCGACTCCCAACTCAGGACCACCTCCTGGGTTTTCCAAATAAGCCCACTTCCATTCGGCGAGGGTCCTCTCCGGGCTTCCATCCTGCTCGGGAAAGATCGCGTTCCAGGTTCGGACAAGGGCCTCTTCATCCCCAGGTTTGTAGGTTCGAATCTCGATTTCCGCCATTCTTTCTGCCACCCTTGCGCCCATGGAGCCGAAACCACCGCAGCCAAAGGAAGAAAAGGGGAGGCTGCTCCGACTCGTTCTTGCCCCAACCCTAACCCTCTTCCTTTTATTTTCGGTCCTTTTTGCTCTGCACCATAGCGGCCTTCTCCAAGGACTGAAGGATCCCCAATCTCTCCAGCAGTGGATCCAAGCCAAGGGGCTTTGGGCGCCCTTGATCTTTTTGGGGATTCTCGCCCTCCGCCCCTTCACCTTGATCCCAAGCCTCCTGTTTTCTCCCCTGGCCTTTGCCCTCTTCGGACCCTATTTGGGAACCCTCTACAAGGTCCTCGGTGAAACCCTGGGAGCCTCCCTCGCCTTTTTTGCGGCGCGTCACGGCTTTCGCGGCAGCCTGAGACATATCTTCGCCAAAAAGGGCAGCTCTTCCCCGCGCCTCCCCCGTTTCCGGGAGCGTTTCGGCCGCATGCTGGAGCAAAGAGCTTTCCTCACTGTGCTCGCCCTCAGAGTCAACCTCCTGATTCCCTTTGACGCCATCAACTACGGCCTGGGCCTCAGCCCCATCCGCTTTGTCCCCTTTGCCTTCGGGACCTTGATCGGGATCCTGCCCGGCAGCTACCTCTATGTGGCCGGCTCCGGGGCGGCGCTCCAGGGGAATCTCTGGCAAACCCTCCTTCTGGTAGGGGGCCTGCTCTTCATGGTGCTGGCCTCGGTGCCGATGATCCGAAACAGGGATTCGAAATAAGAAGGGAAGAGGATTCCCGCTAAGGGATCAAGAGCAAGACTAAGAACGAGGAGACTTCAGCTTCCCAAGGGCGGCGAGATCGGGCAGGGCCTTGCGCGTGATTTCATGCAGCCTCGAAGCCGCGCGCTTGCCTTCGGCCACAACCTCTTCGTGGTTGGGCGCATGCTGGGAAAGCCCCGCGGCGCGATTGGTGATGACCGACAAGGCCGTGACCCGGCAACCCATGGCATGGAGGGCCACCGCCTCGGGGACAGTAGACATCCCCACCGCATCCCCTCCGAGCGTCCGAAGCATCCGGACCTCGGCGGGAGTCTCATAAGAGGGTCCCATGACCTGCGCATAGACTCCTTCTTTCAAGCCATCGCCCGGGTCCGCCGCGCGAAGAACTTTGCGCGCAAGGGGACAATAGACCTCGGTCATGGCCGGAAACCGTGGACCCAGGAGGGCGTGGTTCGGCCCCATTAAAGGGCTCCGAGCTGTCAGATTGAGGTGATCCAAGAGGAGCATCAGATTGCCAGGGAAAAGGTCTTCGCGGATTCCGCCTGCCGCGTTGGTGAGAAGAAAGATGGGTGTCCCCAGGAGGGCAAGGGTCCGCACCGCCCGAACCACTTCCCAGACATGGTAACCCTCATAGAGATGGACACGGCCCGAGAGACAATGCACACGAACGCCTTCGACCTTCCCTTGGAGGAGATCGCCCCCATGCCCGGGAACCCGTGGACTTGGGAAGCCATCGATCTCGAAGAAAGGCACGCGAAGCGGCTCCTCCAAGCAGCTCGCGAACTCCTTCAAACCGCTCCCGAGGACGATTCCGACCTCCGCCGCCACAAAACCCCGGCTTTTGAGGTCACGCACCCCGGATCGGAGAAGCTCGACTTCTCCCTCCACATTCCAATTTCCCTGTCGACTACGCATTCCGCCTTCCTTTCTTCTTGCATCCGAAGAGTGCGGATACCTTCGCAGGCAAAGGCCTCCAAAGCAAGCCGGAGCAAAGTCCCTTGGCAAGGGGCTTTCCCAAGCTCCCCCTTGGTATTAGGGTGTCCCCCATGAGCAGGCTCGTCGTATTAGGGGCGGGGATCTCGGGACACACGGCAGCAGCCTTTGCAAAACGCTGGCTTGGGTCCGATCACGAGGTCGTCGTCATTTCACCTCTTCCCCATTACAACTGGGTCCCCTCCAACATCTGGGTGGGGATCGGTTTGATGAAACCCAAAAAAGTGATTGTCCCACTCGCACCGGTCTATCGAAGACATGGAATCATTTTTAAGCAGGGCAAAGCTCTCTCCATCCACCCCGAAGGCGGAGAAGGAGAGAAAAAGCCCTTTGTAGAAATGGAATGGACTGCGGAAGGAAAGGTCGGAACCCGAGAAAAGGTTTCTTACGATTACCTCATCAATGCGACCGGCCCTCGACTCAAGTTTGGGGCCACTCCGGGGCTTGGGCCGGATCAGTTCACCTCCTCGGTCTGTGCCGAAGACCACGCCTTCGAGACCTCCAAAAGGGTCGATGAGATGACGGAAAGAATGCGCAGAGGAGAGCGCCAACGCATCATCGTCGGCACCGGCCATGGCAGTTGCACCTGCCAAGGGGCAGCCTTTGAATACATCGTGAACCTCGAGTTCGAGCTCCGAAAACGCGGCGTCCGGGACAAGGCGGAAATCCTCTGGCTCTCCAATGAATACGAACTTGGCGACTTTGGGATGAATGGCCTCCACCTGAAACGGGGAGGTTACATTACTCCCAGCAAGATCTTCACGGAATCCCTTTTCGCCGAGAGGGGCATCGATTGGGTCAAGCGAGCGCACGTGACCGAAATCCAGAAGGATAAGCTCCATTACAAAACTCTGGACGGAGGAGAAGGAGAAGAAGGCTTCGATTTCGCCATGCTGATCCCCCCCTTTTCCGGAGTCGGCCTTTTGGCCTTCGACAAAGAAGGCAAGGACATCACGGACAAGCTGTTTATGAAAAACGGCTTCCTCAAGGTGGATGCCAATTATGAGCAAAAACCATTTGAAGAATGGAAGGCCAGCGACTGGCCCCGGACCTACCAGAGCCCCCATTACAAAAATCTCTTCGCAGTAGGGATCGCCTTCGCTCCCCCCCACGCCATCTCCCGGCCTCGCAAGGCCCCCGATGGTACTCCCATCTCACCCACCCCACCCCGCACAGGGATGCCCTCTGCCACCATCGGAAAAGCAGTCGCAAGAAACGTGGTGGAAATGATCAGGGGAGAAACTGACCACCCCAAACACCACGCCTCCATGGCCGAAATGGGAGCCGCCTGCGTCGCCTCCGCGGGGGCCAACCCCTTCACAGGGACAGCCGCCTCCATGACCGTTTTCCCCATCATCCCCGATTTTGAAAAATACCCCGAATATGGAAGAGACCTGGGATTCACTTTTGGCGAAATCGGCCTCGCAGGACACTGGATTAAAATCCTGCTTCACCACATGTTTCTCTACAAAGCCAAAATGCGCCCCGGCTGGCATCTGATTCCGGAGTAAAAATGACCGAAGAAAAAAAAGAAATCTCTCCCTACCGGGAACGCGCAAAGGACCAAGGCACCTACGCGACCAAACCGACAGCCTGGACTCGCTTCATGCGGATCTTCTTTCCTTACCAGCTTTGGCGCTTCTTGGTCATCAACATCAAGATGCTCCGGATGATTTCAAAAGGGCATCACTGAGAGCAACTCCTCCAGGGACCTTAAGAAAGAGGAAAAAAAGGGATGGAGAAATAACTACGGCACAATCTGATTTCATTGGGGGGTTTTGACAAAACAAAAAACCAAGTTATTTTTTCACTTGGATGCTGCGTTAAATGGATTTTTAAAAATTCTCGGCTTTCCCAAATCCTGTTAGGCCTCCAAAAAAAGAAGACCCAAGCAGGAATCCAAAAGCTAGGGTTTTAAAATAGCTCCAGAAATAGATCCAGAATCGTTAATATCTTTAATGCCCCAAAGCCATGAAGAACCCATTAGAAGAGCTTAAGAAGACCCAAAAAGAAAAAGGCCAGAGAACCAAAAGGGGAAACCCTTTTGAAAGCTGGGAAAACTTGAATAGCTTTCTTCAGTCAATGGCAAAAAAAAGTAATTTGCCGCAAGTAGAGCAAGAAACAGCAGTGGATGAAACATTAATCCTTTACCTCGAAAGTTGGAAAGACCACCAAGATGTAAGATCTCCATTCGCCTGGTGTAAGACTATTTTAGGAAGAAAGTTGGGAGAAAAAAGGATTTTGAAATTAGCGATCTTAAAAAAAAGCTTAAATAAAGACAATGGGCAAAGAAATAAAACCCATCCAAGCCAAGATTTTAAGACTTTATTTTGGAAAAAGATCACCAAAAGCGAGGCTGTATTAAAGACCTTATTGACTCCTATTCAATGGAAGGTCCTTTGTGAACTAAAAGATTCCCGCTCCATTAAATCATCAGCCAAATCTTTGAAAATGACGCCAAGAGACCTTAGAAACCATTTAAAGGGAATTGAAAATAAATTGATTTTTTTCTTCTCAAAATAAATTATCTGATGATTTTATTTTGAATTGCTTATGGAAGACCCATTGAGGATAAAATGAGATTTTTCTTCATTTTTTATAAAGGTCTTGAATTCCAACGAATTTCTTTTTTTAAGACTCTGCTCTTTTAGAAAAAACCACGCTCTTTTGCTTGTTAAGGAAAAATTTATCCAAAATAAGGCAAGCAAAGGAAAATACACCGATGGAGACCTTAATAGGGAATTGGTTCTGGGAAAGAAAAAAACCGATCATCAATGGGTCTTTGCTGGAAAAACAGCCACAATCTGGACCCAAAATATCAAATTTTTGAGCAAGAAGACCAAGGGTTAAAATTAAAAATATCCCCTGAATAGAAATCCTATGAAGGATTTTTTTTGATTGTAGAAGAAAAACTCCAATAAGAACTTCTATCAATGCGATAAAATAAATATAGAAAAAAATACTTGATGGAAAAAATATTTTCAACAAACCATTGATTAGAAAAAAACTGGAAAGAATCATTCTAAGGACTTTACTTAGAAATTTGGACTGGAATCTCAGCATATTCTTCCCCTTGCAGTTGAAAGCTTGCTTTCAACCTTTTTTTAATGGGATAAACAAGATGGATTCCCACCGTGTATTTCCCAGGAGGTAATAAAAGTTTCAAGCTAGTACCCCGAAACGTTCTTGTGGGCATTGAAAGGGGCTTATGCAACCGCTTACAAGAAATTTCTCCAGAAAGGGCCTGTTTCCCACCCTTAAGGATGACTTTAACAATCGTAAGATCCCAATTTCTTTTAAAACGAAAAAAGAAAGCACCCCTTTTGATGATTTCATTCCAATGGGAGATTGTAGCCTTTTGGTTTCCGGACTGTGCTGCGACCATATCGTAAGCACCAAAAGTGAACTGATCTCCACTCCCATCAGGAATCCGCACGATCTGGTTTTTTGAACGGAGAGTCACTTGGAACCAAGCTTTGGATGCTGTTAGGCCAAGCTTAATCCTGGCCAACTTTAAAAACTCCTTTACAAATTGATTCGATCGGCTTTCGCCCATTGAAGTTAAAACTCCCCGAAAAAAGATTTTTTTATATTTCTTTAACAAAGGAGGAGACAAAATCTGCCCAACAATTGCTCCTTTAAATTCTTTGAATGGGATTCGGATTTTATGAATGGTTTTGTTTTCTCCCAGAAAATCAATTTCTTTGGAAAAACCATTAAGGGCTCCTTTTGGAGCAAAGAGCTCGATGGTAAACCTCTTATCTTTTTCCATGAGCTTCTCCTTCCAACGATTTAGAGGAATGAGGATTCTTGGGTCAAAAAAGGTTTTTCCGGGATTAGTTAAAAAGAAGGGTTTTTCAAAACTAAAGTATCGATCCCTATCTTTTACCTTGTAGGCGATATAAAGAAGACGCTTCGTGAACAAAGTCAGTTCTCCCTCGCTTGGAGAAAAATCGAATAAAGGAGGTTGGTTAAAAATCGGATGAGAAGCATCCCCCTGTTTCCAAGAATAAAACAAAAGTCCTTTTTGATCTGGTACGGTAATTCGTATTTTTTTCCACGATTCCGGAACAGCCACTTGGATGCCAAAAAAACCATGGATAGTCGTTATTTCCCTGCCTACCGACATCCCAATGAAGTGTACATCCTTATTTCCGGTTTTTGAATTCCTTGCTTTAGAGAGTTCGAAAGGAACATCTGTTAGCATTTTTCCATACTGGTCCTTTCCAAATATTGCGATAGACTTTTTCTTTTGCAGAAAGAATTCTAACTTTTCTTTTTGAATGAATCGGGAAGTTGAAAAAAAACCTGTTTTTTGAATACGAATTTTACGACCCATCAGGGACAAAGGTAAATTTAATCTCCCATGCTCATTCGTAATTCCGGATTTAAACAAAGCAGGGTCTTTTGCTGGAAGAACTATCTTTGCTCCCGGGATACTTTTTCCTGAAAAATCCCGAACAATCACCTGAATGGTTTTGGGGGAAGATCTTCTTCTTAATATAATCTTAGAGTTATCAATGGGCTTTCCTGCTTCCTTCTTTATGGTTAGGGGTAAGCTTTTGGGAACCTCCTCCTTTCCCTCGATGATTCTTTCTTGTTTTGACAAAAAAAAGAATGCAAAAAGGGCAATTGCAAAAAATATAAGAATTACAACTTTCATTTTAGATGGCATAGTCTTAAGCATTCTTTCAAAGTGAGAGATTTAACGTCAAGCTTTTTTAAAAAGACCAATAATCCCTATTTCTTCAACGATTAGGCTTAAAAGATCGAATCTCTTCGTTTCCTGTCAATGTTGCTTTTCTTTAAAACTT
>JALSSW010000163.1 GCA_026984035.1 Planctomycetota bacterium | reverse complement strand
GATGGTGAAGGCTTGAAAGTGAATGCGTTTGCCCGAGAGGCTGGTGTCATTGGGAAGGGGGAGGATTAAGTTGGTGGTCCCCTGACCGAGGACCACAATCTGGAAAAGGGGGAGGAGGTCAAGTCCAACTGCAAGGCTTCGAGGGTCTTTTCCATCGAAGAGCTTCAGGGGAGTGGGGCCATTGGTGAGGGATGGTAAGAGGATGGCGGCTTTTCCTGCGGGGCCTTTCATTTCCAGGCGAAGGGTTTTCCCCAAAGTCCCTCCTGTTTTTCCGAGGGTGAAGGTTTGGGCTTGGGCTGAAAGGCAGAGGAAACTCGCTGCGAGAGCGAAACGGTAGATCGAGGTCATTTTGAGGTTCTATGTGTTGAAGAAGAGAGGAAAGGAAATAAGTCTGAAAAGATTCCCTGATTCTCCATGTTCTGAAGTTGGGAGTCAAGGTGGAGGAAGGGATGTCGCAATCGAAAGCCCAAGGGTTACAATCCTCCGCTGACCATCCAAGCCTAAATCGCTGGAGGATTGGGATGAGTAAAAAGAAAGAAAAGAAACCCCAGAAAAAGCCTGGATCCGAGCGGAAGCCCGAGGGGATCCTTGGGTTTGAGCGGCCGATTCTGGAGATGGAAAACAAGATCCAGGAACTCAAGACTCTGGCGCAATCCACGCACCTCAATCTCAACGGTGAGGTCACGGCTCTTGAAGAGCGGCTCCGTAAAGTGACTTCGCAGGTCTACGATCGCTTGACGCCCTGGGAGCGTGTTAACGTCGCCAGGCATCCCGATCGTCCTGTGACCTCGGATTACATCTCCAAGATGCTGGATGATTTTGTGGAACTGCACGGGGATCGTTTGTTCGCGGATGATCCTGCGATCGTTACAGGTTTCGCCTCCTTGGAAGGAAGGAGGTTTCTCTTGGTGGCGCACCGAAAGGGCAAGACCGTGAAGGAGAGGTTGGTCTGCAATTTTGGCTGTGCCCATCCCGAGGGCTATCGCAAAGCCATCGAAAAAATGCGCCTCGCAGAAAAGCTGAATATGCCCATTGTCACCCTGATCAATACCCCCGGCGCCTATCCCGGGATTGGGGCGGAGGAGCGGGGACAGGCCCGGGCCATTGCCTATAACATCCGGGAAATGTTCGGACTCAAGGTTCCGATTCTGGCTCTGGTCATCGGCGAAGGAGGGTCCGGTGGAGCCTTGGGGATCGGGATTGGGGACCGGGTGGGGATTCTCCAATATGCCTATTATTCGGTTATTTCCCCCGAAGGCTGCGCTGCCATCCTTTGGAAATCCGGTGACAAGGCTCCCGAGGCTGCAGAGGCTCTCAAGCTCACAGCGCCGGATCTTGTGGATTTGGGGATTGTGGATGATGTGGTTGAAGAACCCTTGGGGGGGGCGCATAGAGATCCTGCCTTGACGATCAGCAGCGTGAAAAAGTGGATTTTGACCCACTTAGATCGACTCAGCACGATTCCTCCCGAGGAGCTTCTGGAGGGGCGTTACCGGAAGTTCCGTAACATGGGGGAGGTTCAGGCGGGGGGAGCCGCCGAAGTGGGGGGGTAGCTATTTTTCCACCTTCCTGTCTTTTTCCACCTTTTCTCTCATTCCCTTCAGGCGCTCCGTAGATCAGGACTCTCTACTGGTGAGTCGATAGATCCATCGGCACCTCGGATCTTTTGCGGAGAAGGTCCCAAGGGTTTTCCTGGGGCTTCTTGCGAAAGGTTTCTGACATCTCTTCCAAAACATTATGAGCGCAGAGAAAAAACAGGCACCCAGTGTCTCCCGTTACTATCAAGCCGTGAGGGCTTCGGGGGAAGAATACGGAAAAGCCAGTCCTTCTTCGGAAATCAGCGACAATGACCTCATTCAGGGGGCGTTGGACGGAGATTTGGATTCTTTTGCGGGGCTCATGCAACGGTATGAGCGACGGGCTTTTTGGTGTGCCTTCCATGTGCTTGGGGAAGTCGAAGAAGCCAGAGATGTGGTCCAGGAGGCTTTTTTGCGGGTTCATCGCAGCTTGGAACGCTTTGATTTCGACCGTAATTTTTATACTTGGCTTTACCGCATCGTCACCAACCTCTCGATTGACCGGCTCCGAAAGCGGAAAACAGAGGTGACTTTGACGGTGGATGAGGAACGGGCCGGGATGGTGCCGGACTCTTCCCTTCTGGGCTCCTCTGCTGAGGAGCAAATGGAATGTCGTGAACGGTCCTGGAAGATCAGAAAGGTCTTGGACAGCCTCCCCACAGCATTCCGGACTGTTTTGGCTCTGCGGGACCTCCATGGACTTTCTTGTCGAGAGATCGGTCCCATTTTGGATTTGACCTATGCAACAGTGCGTTGGAGGTTGCACAAGGCGAGACGCTTGTTTCGTGAGGCTTGGGAGCGCTCCGAAATGGAAGGGGGGGGATCCCGATGAATAGGTGGGCAGCGATGAAAAAGAACGAAAGATTGAGCTGTAAGCTTGTGCAGGATCTGATGCCTGATGCCTTAGGAGGCGATTTGGACTCAAGTTCCGTTTCCTCCTTGCGCCTTCATGTCGAAACTTGCCACGAATGTGCGAGAGAATGGCAGTCTTGGGCCAGGATCCAGGCTGAACTCAAAGCTTTGGGGGAGGCCCCCGAGCTTCCCGATGCCTTTTTCGATGGTCTTCGTGAAGAAGTTCTGGGGCAGATCAGCTCTCTTCACCAAGGAGTTGTCCAGGAACGCGAACTCCAAGAGATTCACGGAAAAGCGATCCCGGTGTCCTTCTTTTCCCCGCAGCGAATCAGGCCCATCCTTCTTCGGGGGAGCCTCCTGGCTGCGACCCTCTTGATCGGCTTTTTCCTTGGGCGGGATTTTCAGTCTCAGGGGATCGAGAACCCGGGGGTGGGCCAGGCTCAACCAGTGTCGGTGCATCAGGCGAATGGATTCTCTCCCTCAGAGATCAAAAGCCTGGAAAGTGCCAGCGGCCTCGACCCCGTTTCGGCGAAACGGCTCAAGGAACTTGCACAGGATCCGCAATTCGGAGCACGTCTTCGGGCTCTTTTCCAAGAGATGGAAACCCAGTTGACCCAGGGCGGTTCCTCGCTTCGGACAGCCTCCTTTGAGGATGAAGAGAACAACCAGGAAGGCAGCAGCGGCTTGGGGCTTCCCGCCTCACCCATCCTGACCAAGGTAGGAAAGACGGATTTCTAAATGTTTGGATGGAAAGGGGGATTGTCGGGTTTGGAGCTTCGCCTTTGTCTTGGGGCTCTCTCCTTGCTTGGGTTGAGTGTCCAAGGGTCCGGTCAGAAAGGGGCCCCTTCGGAAACAAAAGGGCTCAAGCAACAAGCGAAAGCCTCCCTTGAGCCCTCCACCCCTCTCTTGCAGGCCATTTCTCTTGAGGTCGAGAGCTTAAAGCGCTCAGTTGCCTATCAAGTGGGGATGGGGATTCGGCCTTCTTCGGGGAAACCGGGGCTTTTTAAGCACGGGATCCACTTGGGAAAGGGACTCATCGCAGCTCCCTATTCGGATGGGATGAAGCCCGGAGACTGCGGCTTTGCCTATTTCAAAGAAGGAAAATACCGTGTTATCCACATTGGAAGCGACAAGCCCTTTGTGAGCTTCTTTCGTCTGCTCGATCCCCTCGGCTTGGATCGTCTTCCCGTCCCCAAATTGAGACGCCGTCTCAAAAAAGGCGAAAAGTCCGGAAATCTCGTTGTCTTGCTAGGTCCGATGGGAGAGGCTCGCTTGAGCTTCCTTCCCCATCTGCCAAGGTTTCGGTCCTCCCGGCGTTTACAGCGAACGGGAAGCCAGATGAGAGGGCGTCCTCCGAGGCGACGCCTTCGTTCCGCGTTTAGCTTTTTTGGTTTCATTCTTCCCGGGGAGTCCGTGGTCAATGGCTCTGTGGTCTTAAACCCCAAAGGGGAGTTCCTCGGGTTGGCGGTTCAAGGCCCACAAAGAATCCGAAGCCATCCTCTCCGAGGAAAACCTCAGGGTGGGAAGCCTCAGAAGAGTTCTCCGAAGCGCCTGCGCCCCCCCCATATCCCGCAACGGAATTCTTCCGAACGGAGCTTGGGGAAGCTCTCCTTTGTTCTTTCTCATCGCCTTCTCATGGGCCGGGCAGAGCGCTGGTCCAAAAAGACGAGGCATCTACTTCCCAATCGGATCTTGCTGGGGATCTCCCTCGATTGGTGGGGAGCCAGGAAGAAAAAGGGGGAGGGGGTTGTCGTAAGCGACCTGTTTCCCGGCGCCCCGGCAAGCCAGGCTGGAATTCGGGTGGGGGACCGACTCCTTCGTTTTGGGGAAAAAACCATCCATGGACGCAAGGATTTGATGGAGGCAATCGCCCGCCACAAAGTGGGAGATCTCGTCCCCCTTCTTGTGCTCCGCGCGGGTAAGCAGATCCCGCTCAAAATCCATCTGAACTGACCCTTGGGTTGGGGCAGGTTTGCGAAAACCTTCTGATTTCCGAGGGAGTTTTTTTATGGGATCTTCGCATTGGTGCCCTAAAGGGGGGACGAAAAAGAAGAAGCCCTATGGCTTTTGATTCCATTCGGTTCCCCCAAGAAAAGAAACTAAAGGAGAAATGGACCATGAATCATCCTCAGAAAGGGAAATTGGCTCTTCCAGCGCAGGTGATGGCAATGTCAGGAGCCCTCTTTCTCGCGGGAGGGCTCGGCGCCCAGGGCCGGTCGGATATTGACCAAAACCCCCTGAAGGCGTTCGAGCAGGAGCAGGCGCAAATCCAAAAGAGGATTGAGCAAGAGATGCGGGACTTGGAGCGGAGAATCCATTCTCTCAAAAAGCGACTTGAGAAGGAGCGCTTGGGGGCTGGGAAAGTCCCTGGAAAGCAGGGAAGGGTGATCGAACGTTCCTCCGAAAGCGAAATCCAGATGAGGATGGGAAAGGACGGCGTCCGTGTAGAGATCAAGGAGAAGGGCTCGGATGGCAAGGTAAAAAAGAGGGTCTATGAAGATAAGGATCTGAAGAGCTTGCTCCGCGCCCACCCTGAATTAAAAAAGAAGATCGCCGTTGGAGGAGGTGTGGGATTTTCAGGGTTTTCCATGCCTGATTTAAAGTTTGGTTTCAAGCTAGGACCTAATGGGAAATTTTTCGGTCTTCCCCAGTTGGGTGGAGAACTCGAAATGCTTCGGGAGTTCATGAAGGAAATGCAACAGATGGGGGGAGGCGGTTTTGGATGGTCTCCCTTTGGACCCCAGGGATTTCCTGGGGGGTCTTCCTGGCAGAAGCCCCAGAATTGGGCTCCGCCAGCCCCAGTGCCCCCTGCTCCCGGGCAGAAGGGAAATGGGGTCCGGGTATTCAAAATCAACCAGGGAAAGCATGGAAAGGCTAGGGTTCGGATCGAGGTCCGGACTCCAAACGGAAGGCGTGCTTACGAAGGAAAAAACCTGAAGGAGATCCTCCGGAAGCATCCCGAGCTGCGCGGTAAGATTCAGCAGAAGAAGTCCAAGGGACTCCAGCCTGAATTTCGGTTCCGCAAAGGGAAGGTGGACTCCCGTCCTCCATCTCCCATTCAGGATGGCCCCAAATTAGGAATCTTTCTCAAGGAAAATGCTTTGAACTCTGCGATCCGAGAATATTTGGATATTCCCGAGGGTGCGGGTCTTTGGGTTCAGAAGATCGTCCCCGGGAGCCTGGCGGAGAGAATGGGGATGAGGGAGAAGGACATCCTCCTGAGGTTAAATGGTCGGTTAATCAAGGGACCCAGGGATGTGGCGAAGGTGCTGGGAGAACTCGAAGATGATGCCCCCGTGAAAGCCGAAGTCCTAAGAAGAGGACGAGAAGTCGTACTGAAATCGCGGCGTTGATAGGCTGCCTCCATTCTTGTGACCCCGATTTGCCTCCGCCTGACTTCGTCCTGATTTGGGTCAGAACTACCAGGCGAGATTGTTCCCTGAGAAGAGCCAGGCGGGTTGAGAAATCGGGTTCGAGAAGAAGCTTTTCGCTTTTTCCAGAAGCCTTGGACTTTTCAATGAAAGGTCCAAGGCTTCTTCTTGTTCGCCTAAGGGAGGTTTGCTACTAAGAGACCCTTCTGAATTCCTCTTGATTCATGACCTCGCCCCATAGACGGGCTATGGTTTGAAGGCAGGAATGCGAAGGCCAATCACTCTTTTTACAGGCCAATGGGCCGATCTACCTCTTGCAGACCTCTGCTGCAAAGCGAGGGCCTTTGGCTATGAAGGCTTGGAGCTGGCGAGCTGGGGGGATCACTTCAATGTGGAACGGGCCCTCAAAGAGGAGGGCTATTGCAGGCAGATCTGGGATCTTTTGCAGGTGCATGGCCTCTCCTGTTGGACCATCAGCAATCATCTGGTGGGTCAAGCTGTTTGCGATCCCATCGATGAGCGTCACCAGGGGATTTTGCCTGCAAGGGTCTGGGGAGATGGTGAGGCCGAAGGGGTCAGGCAGCGGGCGGCGGAAGAGTTAAAGAAAACGGCTCGGGCTGTGCGGCTTTTCTTCGACCAAGGTCCCAAGGAAGCTTGCGAGCGCCAGCCGGTGGTGACTGGGTTCACCGGAAGCCCCATCTGGCATTTGGCCTATGCTTTTCCTCCCGTGGGTGAGGAGCGGATCCAGGCAGGTTTCGAGGAGTTTGCCCAGCGTTTTCTACCGATCCTCGAGGCCTTTCAGGAGAGCGGCGTGCGTTTTGCCCTCGAGGTGCACCCGACGGAGATTGCTTTTGACACGGTGACCGCTGCCCGGGCCCTGGATGTCTTGGGGGGACACCCATCCTTCGGTTTCAACTTCGACCCTTCCCACCTTTTGTATCAGGGGGTGGACTACCTGGGTTTTCTCCGAGAGTTCGGCCCCAGGATCTTTCATGTGCACATCAAGGATGTTGCAAGATCGGCCAGCCCTTCTCGCGCCGGGGTCTTCGGGGGACATCTTCCCTTTGGGGCCTTGGACCGTTATTGGGATTTTCGTTCTCCAGGGCGGGGTGAGGTGGATTTTGAGGGGATTGTGAGAACCCTCCAAGCGATTGGGTATCGAGGGCCTTTCTCTGTGGAATGGGAGGATCCATTTATGGACCGCGAACATGGTGCAGCCGAAGCCTGCAAATTTGTTCGGGCTTTGGATTTTCCTCCCAGTTCCCGGGCTTTTGATCAATCGTTTTCCGAATCCGATGGATCCCAATGAGAAGACCAGATGACGCAAGCTCCTCCTTTGTCTCCCAACCTTCGCCGAAAGCTGTCGTGGATGATGTTTCTTCAATATGCCATCTGGGGGGCTTGGCTTCCCCTGCTTTGGCCTTATTTGTCGGGACATCTGGGGTTTGAGCCGGGTCAGATTGGGTGGATTTTCGCGGTGGGGGCCGTGGGCGCTTTGTTGGCTCCTTTTGTTGCGGGTCAGATTGCGGATCGTTGGTTCGCGACCGAGCGCTTCTTGGGGATCAGCCACATCCTTGGAGGAATCCTTGTTTGGCAGTCGCCGGGGCTTCGAAGTTTTGAAAGTTTTCTGATCTTCAGTTTGCTCTATTCGGTTGTTTATTCTCCCACTCTGCCTTTGACGAATTCTTTAGCCTTCCATCACATTCCTGACCGGGATCGGGATTTTGGAAGGGTTCGGGTCTGGGGCACGGTTGGCTGGATCTGCGCCGGGATCGCGATTGGCCAATGGTTGGCCTTTAAGCACAGTCCTTCGGAGGGGACCAGGGAAATCATCGCAGCGGCCCAGAAAGCCGGAATGGCCGATGCTTTTCGGTTGAGCGCCCTTCTTGGGATCCTCTTGGGGATCTTCTGTTTTTTTCTTCCTCATACTCCTCCCAAAAAGGGTAAGGACAAGCTGGCGTTCAAAGAGGCAACTCTGGAAGTGATCCACAGTCGTCCCCTGCTTGTGCTGTTCCTTCTCGCTGTCCCCGTTAGTTGCATCCACCAGTTTTACTTTGTTCACACGGCTGGGTTTTTGGGCAGCTTTCAGCTGGGGCTTTCAAGCTGGATCAATAAGATCTTCGGTGTGGGAGGAGGAGGCCTGATGACCGTGGGGCAGATGTCGGAAATCCTGGTGCTTTCTTCGATTCCTTTTTTTATTCGCCGATTTTCGAGAAAGACTCTCCTGAGTCTTGGCCTGCTCGCGTATGCGATCCGGATGGCCTTCTTTGCCTACGTCGACGTTTTGCCCTTCCCTCCCCTAGTGAGCTTGATTTTGGGCGTGGCCATGCATGGACTTTGTTTTGGCTTCTTTATTTTTCTCACTTTTATGATTGTGGATGAACTCTGCACTCCGGATGTGCGTGCGAGTGCGCAGAGCCTCTATAACCTTGTGATCGTTGGAATTGGAATCATTGTGGGGAGTAAGTTTGCGGACATGGTGGCGAGCTGGGCTATGAGTGAGGGTGGGAAGATGAACTACCAAAAACTCTTTAGTGTTCCGATGTGGGGAGCCCTTGCATGTCTCGTCATCCTCTTACTTTTTTATCCGAGGAAAAAGGAAAAATCCTCATGAAGATTGCGCCTTTGGTTTCAGTTTTCCTTCTGCTTTTTCCGGTTTTTGTGACTAAGGCCCAAGGTCAAAGCAAAGCATCTAAACCTTCTGAGAAACGAATTCAGGTTCTTCTCTTAACGGGTGAAAACAACCACGATTGGAAGTGGACTTCTAAGGAAATCGCTGGATTCCTGGAGAGTTCGGGGCACTTTTCAGTGCGCGTGACATCGCATCCCGCTTCTTTTCTTTCGGAAGGAAAGCTGGAACCTTTTGATCTCTTCTTTGTGGATTACAATTCCGCGTTTTCCTCGAAGGAGCGGTGGGGGAACAGGGCGGAAAAAAACTTTGTCGCTGCTTTAAGAGGAGGAAAGGGAGTGGTTCTCCTCCATTCCGCCAACAACTCCTTTCCGGATTGGAAGGCTTGGGCTGGGATTGCGGGGCTTGTCTGGAGGAAGGGGAGCGGGCATGGGCGCTTCCATTCGTTCAACCTGATTTGGAAGAATCGGGAACATCCGATTCTGAAGGGTTTGCCGCTGATGTACAAGCACCCGGATGAGCTCTATCATGGCCTGCAGAACCCCAGCGGGGCGAAAATAGAGGTTCTTGCCGAAGCCTTTTCCTCCCAAGAATCGGGAGGGACAGGAAAGTGGGAGCCCATGGTTCTGGTCCAGAGGGTGGGAAAAGGGCGAGTGTTTCATACCACGCTAGGGCATGTCTGGCCGGGAGTTTCCCGAACCCGGGCCAGCCTTCGGGATCCTTTGATGCGTTTGCTCCTTGCGCGAGGCTGTGAATGGGCAGCTACCGCCAAGGTCCTCCTTCCTTCAAAGCCGTCTCAAGTTTGGGATCCCAATCGATTGACTGCCGCAGAAAAAGCCAAGGGATTCCGTCTCCTGTTTGACGGGAAATCCACAGGCCAATGGCGAGGGTATCGTCGCAAAGAATTCCCCAAAAAGGGATGGGAGGTGGAGAACGGAACCCTGCACCATAAAAAAGGAGGTGGGGGCGGTGACCTTGTCACTCAAAGGGTTTTCGAAAATTTCGAACTGAAATTGGAATGGCGGATCGCCCCCCATGGAAACAGTGGAATTATGTATCTCGTGACCGAGGAAGAACCCGCCCCCTGGATGACGGGTCCTGAGATGCAGGTGTTGGATAATGCGGCCTATCATGGGGGAAAAAACACATGGACATCTGCCGGGGCCCTCTATGCCCTGATTGCCTGTGCAGAGGATGTTTCCAGGCCCGCAATGGCCTGGAACCAGGTTCGGATCCTGAAACGGGGAAAGCATGTGGAGCATTGGATGAATGGGGTCAAGGTCCTTTCCTATGAATTGGGTGGGAAGCGGATCACCCGCCTGATCCGGCAGAGCAAATTCGGGAAGATGCCAAGATTTGCAAAGGCCTCCAAGGGGTTGATCTCACTGCAGGATCACGGGGATGAGGTTTGGTATCGGGGAATCAAGATCCGGGAACTCATGGGGGCAAAACGCAGGAAATCGAGGTGAGCCTGGTTTTCCCTTGCGATGGGGAGGGGGAGGTGTTTACCGTTTCTGCGACACTTTGCCGCATTGCAACAATGCCGCAGTCTCTCTAAGACCTTTGCCTTTTACTTTCTTCGACCCTTTTGGTCCTAGGAGCTTGTTTTGTGGGGATTGCCAGCAATCCCCCCCGGGCTTCTTGGGGTTAGAGGGAAAAACGAGGGTTCGGCGGGTTGTCCTTCTTGTCTCTCGGGAGAGCGGATAAGGAATCGAGGGATGAACGGTCTGATGATTTGGGACGCATTTTTCTGCTCGCCATCTGGGCGGATGGTTGGGTTGGGCGTCGAGTTGGGCGATTTTTTGGGGCGGCTTCTTTACGGAGCGAAATCCTAGGTACTTCCTATGGAACAACAGTTTTTTCCGAAATGGACGAATAAGATACGGAACCTTCTTGGAGCCGGGGCCGGTGCCCTGGGGGTTTACGCCGTCATCTTCTTTACTTATGCGGCCTCTCCTAAGACGATCAATGTCGGATATCAACCTGAGCAGCCCGTTCCCTTTAGTCACGCTCTGCACGCCGGCGAGCTGGGCATGGACTGCCGATATTGCCATAACACCGTTGAAAAAGCGGCCTTAGCCGCTGTTCCTCCGACGGAGACATGCATGAACTGTCATGCTCGGATCCGAACCAAGAGCCCTAAGCTGGCTCTTGTTCGCGAGAGCTTTATGACCGGAAAGGGGATCCCTTGGGTCAAAGTGCATGACCTCCCCGATTACGTGAAGTTCAACCATAGTGCCCATGTGACCCGGGGGGTGAGCTGCGTCTCCTGCCACGGTCGCGTGGATCAAATGGAAAAAGTCCGCCAGGTGAAACCCTTGAGCATGGGCTGGTGCCTGAATTGTCATCGCAATCCCGAAGCTGTCCTCTGCCCCAAAAACAAGGTTACGGACCTTGCTTGGAAACCCAAGGAGTCCCAGGAAACTTTGGGGGCCAGGCTCCGGAAAGAATACAAGATCAACCCTCCCACGAGTTGTTCCACTTGCCATCAGTGAGGCTCCGTTGAACTCATTTTCACCTTCGTCTCCGCGATCTCAGCCTTCCGTGATGAACCATTCGAATAAAACGGATTCAAAACAGCCTTCGGCGCCCTCTTCGGAGTCGCATATGACCGCGAAAAAAACCTACTGGCGCAGCCTTGACGAGCTCGCCGATTCTCCAGACTTCCGACGTTTCTTGGAGCGGGAGTTTCAGGATCCAGAGAACATCCCGCCTGTAACTCGTCGGCGTTTTCTTCAGCTGATGGGGGCCTCCATAGCCTTGGCTTCGGCTGCCGGTTGCAGGTGGGAGGAGGATCACCTTGTTCCTCTGAGTTCTCGCCCTGAAGGTTTTGCTCCGGGCATTCCGAGGCATTTTTCGACGACTTGGGATTTTATGGGGGTGGGGCAGCCCTTGGTGATCACCAGTTATGATGGGCGTCCCATCAAGGTCGAAGGTAATGACGAGCACCCGATGAGTCTTGGGGCGACGAATGCCTTTGCCCAGGCCATGATCCTGGAACTTTACGATCCTGAACGAAGCCGTTTTGTTGTTTCCAAGGGGGAGGAAAAGACCTGGACGGATCTTTTTAGTGCCTGGAAAGGATTGGAGAAGACCTTTAAGGCCAATGGTGGGGATGGGCTCGCCTTCTTGGGCCTTGAGACTTCTTCCCAGATTGCCCAAGGGATCGAGGCACGGCTGAAAAAAGCCTACCCCAAGGCTCGTTTTGTCAGCTATGAGGCTGCGGGGCGGGAAAACGTCCGGGAGGGCGCCAAAATGGCTTTTGGCGCTGCTTTGGAGCCGGTGTTTGACTTGGAAGGAGCTGCCATCGTCGCCAGCTTTGACTGCGATCTCCTCCATGGTGAGCCGGCTTCCCTCGTGTATCAGCGTGGATTTGCCCGGGGCCGCTCGCCTGAAGAGGGCGAGATGAATCGCCTCTATGCCATAGAGAGCACTTATACACCTACGGGAGGAATGGCGGACCACCGTCTCCCCCTTCGTTCTGAGCAGATTGGGGTCCTTGTCGCTGCTTTAGAGGCCAAGCTTTTGGGGGAAGCCCTCCCAAGTGCCGACTTCTTGGCCGATGCTGAGATCAAGAAGTTCCTTGATGTCTTGGCTGAGGATCTCTTGGCGCACAAGGGCAAGGCCGTGGTTGCTGTCGGTCCCCAGCAACCTGCTTGGGTTCATGCCAAGGCCTTTAACATTAATGCCAAGATCGGGGGTTTAGGCTCTACCCTTCGGTTCAGGGAGCTGCCTTCCGGTGATTATGGGATGTCGGCCCTCGCAGACCTGGCGGAGGAGATGAAAGCCGGCAAGGTCAAGACCCTCTTCGTCCTCGAGGGCAACCCTGTTTATGATGCTCCCAAGGATCTGGACTTTGCAGCATCCTTTGCCAAGGTTGGCACCACAATCCATCTAGGGTCTCGGTTGAACGAGACCGGGAAGGCAGCAACTTGGCATCTCCCCTTAAGCCATCCCTTTGAGAGTTGGGGGGAAGCGCTTGGAGCCGATGGCTCCGTCTGCCTTTCTCAACCCTTGATTGAGCCGCTTTATGGAAGCGCATCTCGGATCGAGCTCCTGTCTTTTGTCGAAACCGGCAAATGGACCAAGGGCAGGGATCTGGTCCAGGCATGGTTCAAGGCACGCAAGGGCTATAAGGATGGGGATTGGAAGAAGGCTTTGATTCGGGGCTTTGTTCCGGGGGCTGCTTTTGTGCCCGTGAGTGTGCCCAAGAGGGTCCCTTCCCCCACATTTTCGGAAACAGCAAAGGCAAAGAGCCTTCCCGAGGGGCAGGTTGAGCTTGTTTTCGGGGCGGATCGCTCTACTTATGATGGACGTTTTGCCAACAACAGTTGGATGCAGGAGCTTCCGGATTTTATTACCAAGCTGACCTGGGATAACGCGGCTTTGATTGGGTTCAAGACTGCCCAGGATCTCGGACTCAAAAATGGAGACATGATTCGGTTGAGCCTGAATGGCCGCTCTCTGGAAATGCCTGCATATCTTCTCCCGGGCCAGGCCGAAGGTTCGGTCTTTTTACCGCTGGGATATGGGCGAACCGAAGCCGGAACAGTGGGCGGGTCCAAGGATCTGGGAGTAGATTCCGTTGGATTTGATACCAATCTCCTGAGGACAAGCAAGGCAGCCTGGATTGCATCGGGGGCCAAGGTGGAGCCGACAGGGAAACACTTTACTCTCGCCATGACTCAGGACCATTTCGCGATTGATGCGATTGGGATGAAAGGTAGGGCGGAAAAGGTTGAAGAGTTGATCCTGGAGAAAGAGCTTGAGGAGTTCAAAAAGGATCCCGGGGTTGTCGACGAAGAAGCGAAAAAAGCTCTGGAAGCTCCCTCTCTCTTTACTGAGATTGATTACAAGGGGGAGCATCAATGGGGGATGTCCATCGACCTGTCCAAGTGCACGGGTTGCAATGCCTGCGTTGTCGCTTGCCAGTCTGAAAACAACATCCCGGTAGTGGGAAAGGAGCAAGTCCTCCATGGCCGTGAGATGCACTGGATCCGCATTGATCGCTACTTTTCGGGAGAACCCGAGGACCCGCAAATCGTACAGCAGCCAGTGCCTTGTCTTCAGTGCGAGTTGGCTCCTTGCGAGCAGGTCTGTCCTGTGGGTGCAACGACCCATAGCGATGAAGGTCTCAATGACATGGCCTACAACCGTTGTATCGGGACTCGATACTGCGCGAACAACTGTCCCGTCAAGGTGCGGAGGTTCAACTTCTTCAATTACTTCAAGAACGAGGATTACGATGAATCCTACGAGGTCAAGAAGCTTGTCTTGAACCCTGAGGTGACGATCCGCCATCGAGGTGTCATGGAGAAGTGCACCTACTGCGTCCAGAGGATCAAAGCCGTTAAGATTCCGGCCAAGAACGAAGGGCGTGAGATTCAAGATGGCGAGATCAAAACCGCTTGCGAGCAGGTTTGCCCAGCCGAAGCCATTCACTTTGGGGACCTGAAAAATGAAGGGAGTCAGGTTTCCAAAGACCATGGCAATCCTCGTGGATATGAGTTACTGCCGGAATTGAAACTGAAAGCGCGCACCAAATTTCTGGCCCGCATTCGAAACCCTAATAAGAAACTGGGGTGACCCTGGATGACCAACGAGCTGAGTCGTGTTGATTTTTTAGCGGATGACCCCACACAGAGGGCTCCGCTGGTCTCCCCTGACCTCGAGTTTAAAGACGTCACGCAGACGGTCTGCGAGGTCGCGGAGAAGCCGAAGCCCCCCAAGGCCTGGTATGTGGCCTTTGGGATTTCCCTCGCCCTGACCGGGATGTTGTTCTCGATGATCGCCTACTTGATCATCGCTGGTGTTGGGGTTTGGGGGAATAACTCTCCCGCTTTCTGGGGCTTCCCGATTGTGAACTTTGTGTTCTGGGTTGGGATCGGCCACGCGGGAACTTTGATTTCTGCGATTCTCTTTCTCTTCCGGCAGAAGTGGAGGACAAGCATCAACCGCTTCGCCGAAGCGATGACCATCTTTGCGGTGGTCTGTGCGGGGCTGTTTCCGGGGATCCATGTGGGGCGGGTTTGGTTTGCCTACTGGCTGTTCCCCATTCCCAACCAGATGGAGATGTGGCCCAACTTCCGTTCCCCCCTTCTTTGGGATGTGTTCGCGGTTGGAACCTATGCAACCGTTTCCCTCCTCTTTTGGTATTTCGGGATGATTCCCGATCTGGCTAGTCTCAGAGACCGGGCCAAAGGCAAGATTGGTAAGCTCCTCTATGGGATCTTTTCGCTAGGTTGGTCCGGCTCCGCACGCCACTGGCATCGCTATGAGCGGGCCTATCTTATCTTGGCTGCCCTCGCGACCCCCCTTGTCCTTTCTGTGCACTCGGTCGTGTCCTTTGACTTTGCGGTTGCCCAACTCCCAGGATGGCACGCCACCATCCTCCCTCCTTATTTTGTTGCGGGAGCGATCTTCAGTGGCTTTGCTATGGTGGTAACCCTGATGTTGCCTGCACGTCTCTTCTTCGGTCTTCAGAAGATTGTGACCATGCGGCACATTGAAAACATGAACAAGGTCATCCTCGCGACCGGGATGATGGTGGGTTACTCCTATGCGATGGAATTCTTCATATCCTGGTATAGCGGGGCCCCTGCAGAGCGTTTTGTTTTCATCAATCGAGCTTTTGGTAACTATGCATGGGCCTATTGGATCATGGTCAGTTGCAATGTGCTGATCCCACAGCTCTTTTGGTTCAAGAAGCTACGTCGCAACCCCTGGGTCATCATGTTTGTCGTTCTCTTTGTCAACGTGGGGATGTGGTTCGAACGCTTTGTGATCGCGGTCACTTCTCTCACCCGAGATTTTACGCCGGCCAGTTGGGGGTACTTCTCCCCTACTTGGATTGACATCGGGATGTTGGTCGGGAGTTTCGGACTCTTCTTTACCCTCTTCCTCTTGTTTCTGCGATTCCTGCCGATTGTGGCCATCTCCGAGGTGAAAGGGGTCATGCCTCAGGCTCATGGACACCATGAGGAGGGGCATTGAGAGGATTTCAACAGCAATGGGAGCCGCTTGGGATTTCAAGAACTCCTGGAAACAGCCATTTCAAACTCAGTATTTAAAAGATGACGGATAACAGCATGCAAGCATCCGCAAATACGGATCATGGCGAAGCCTCTGCCCCATTAGCGGGGATCTTGGCTGAGTTCGACGGCCCAGGGGCTTTGAAGAAAGCCGCAACCAGGGTTCGAGACGCGGGGTTCACTCGCTGGGACTGTTATAGCCCTTTTCCCGTTCATGGGATTGATCCGGCTATGGGAGTTCGTCCCACGATCCTTCCTTGGATCATTCTTGGAATGGGCTTAACGGGATTGACGATCGCGACGGTTCTTCAATGGTGGACAAACGGAGTGGATTATCCTTTCCTGATTTCGGGGAAGCCCTTGTTCGGTTTGCCAGCCAATATCCCCATCATGTTCGAGCTGACGATTCTCCTCAGTGCCTTTGGAGCTTTCTTTGGGTCTTTGATTCTCAATGATCTGCCCCGGTTTTATCGTCCCATTTTTTCGAGCAAGCGATTTCGAAAGGTTACCGATAACGGCTTTTTCATTGGGATCGATGCCAATGACCCACAGTTTGATCCCAACAAGATTAAGACTCTCTTCGCGGACATGGGAACCATGGGAGTTGAGGAGTTTTATGATCATGACAACCGAGCTGCTTTGCCTCGGCCGATTTTCCGAGTGGGCATGATCCTATTCCTGCTGGGACTGATACCTTTGGCCTTTGCCGTGAAGTCCCGCCATTCCACTTCGAGCCAACCTCGTTGGCATTTTTGGAGAGATATGGACTTCCAACCTGTGGTAAGAGCCCAGCGAGCAAGTGCTTTCTTTCCTGATGGGAGAGCCCTTCGCCCCCAGGTGGAAGGAACTTTGGCACGCGAACAAGCTGACAAGGATCCCCACCTTAACCAGGGGAAGGTGAATGGCAAGTTGGTCACAACTTTCCCCAAGGCAGTGCTCCCTCTCTCCATGGAGATGATGGTCCGCGGCAGGGATCGGTTTAACACCTATTGTGCACCCTGCCATGGCCGGGACGGGAAGGGAAAAGGGCTAGTGGCGACTCGAGCTTCTAGCTTGGGGGAAGGGACGTGGGTTCCACCCAGCAACTTGACTGATGCACGCATCGCAAAGATGCCAGTCGGTGAAATCTACCAAACCATCCGATATGGCGTTCGAAATATGCCCAAATATGGGCCCCAAATTGAAGTTCGGGATCGATGGGCCATCGTTGCTTACATTCGTGCTCTTCAAAGGAGCCAGAATGCTTCGATCAAGGATGTTCCAGAAGCCGACCGCGGGAAACTGAAGTAGGGAGCGGAGAGAAGATGAATCACCCCAATCCGGAAGTGGTCCTGAATGATGACCGCCACCTTGGCCCTCTTGGACCGAAGATCCTTCGAACCATGGGAGGCTTGGGTCTCCTCTTGTTGATTGTAGGGCTGATCCTGGGGATCACTGGAACTGAAGGCGGAATGAGCCGCTTTCTTTTTGCCTATACCACAGGCTTCGCCTTTATTTTAAGTATTGCCTTGGGCGCAATGTTCTTTGTGCTGGTCAATCACCTGACACGGGCGGGTTGGTGTGCTTCGTCGCGAAGGATCGCGGAGATCACTCTAGGCACCATGCCTATCCTTGCGGTTTTGTTCTTGCCGATTTTGGTCAGTGTTTTGATGGGGTATGGGGGTTTGTTCTCGTGGGCAGATCATGGTATCGCCTCCAAGGACCATTTGATCCATCTCAAGGCGGGTTATCTGAATCCGGTTTTCTTCGCCATTCGCTGGGTGATTTACTTTGCGATTTGGATCCAGTTGTCCAAATACTACCTGGGGAATTCCCTCCGCCAAGACGACTCGGGTGATCCCGCTTTAACCTCCAGAATGCAAAAGTGGAGCGCTCTCTCCACCCTTCTTTTTGCCTTAACTTTGACCTTTGCGTCCTTCGACCTGCTGATGTCCTTGGACCCGCATTGGTTCAGTACCATCTTTGGAGTTTATTACTTCGCTGGATCTGTTATCGCTTTCCAAGCCTTTGGGATTTTGGCGATGGTTCTTCTGCAGCGGAAGGGGAAGTTAGAAAAGTCTGTCTCCATTGAGCATTTTCACGATTGGGGAAAACTCCTCTTCGCCTTCGTCTTTTTCTGGGGTTATATCGCCTATTCCCAGTTCATGTTGATCTGGTATGCCAATATCCCCGAGGAAACCGGATGGTTTCATGTTCGCATTACTGGGTCTTGGGGAGGGGTTGCTCTGATCTTGGTCTTTGCGCACTTTGTGATCCCCTTTGCAGGATTGATGTCCCGACATGCGAAACGGAATTTGGCATCTCTTTCTTTCTGGGCGATGTGGATGCTGATCATGCACTGTATTGATCTCTATTGGGTCGTTATGCCCAACCAGGGAGGGCATGGTCATGGAAGTGAAAGTATCCCGGGTGTGCATTTTCAGGCTGTAGATCTTTTGGCCATCTTGGGCCTCTTTAGTTTGTTTGTTGCCGGTGTTGCCTATGTGGGGCGCCATTGCTCCTTGGTGGCCATCAAAGAACCTCGCTTGGCTGAATCTCTAGCCTTCGAAAATGTATAAGGCATAAGCAAAAGGACGTTGTAGAAAATGACGTTAAAACAATTCGAAGCTGATAAGCCAAACGTTGGGGCCATTCTTTCCATCACTTTGATTGGTTCCTTGGTGATCTATCTCTTTATTCTCTTTGCAGATGTCCTCTTCTATGTGACGACAAGCGACAAAGCTGCCGCGATGGGGAGTGGGCAGTTGGAGCGGGCAGAAGCTTATTATGCCAAGCAAGAGGAGGCTTTTAGCTCCTATAGGTTCCTCGATAAGGCAAAGGGCAAGGTGGCTCTTCCGATTCGAAGGGCTATGCAGCTTGTTCTGGAGGAGGTTCGATGAATTTTTCGAGATCTTTAAGTCGGATTCCAAGGGCTGCCATAACTTGCGGGGCAATGGGGTTTCTTCTCCTTTCCCTGGGGGGGCCACTTGTCGCCCAAAAAAACGTTAGCCCGAAAGAATTGGAAGGGGTTGGGGTGGATCAGAAGCTGGGTGTGGACATCCCGAAGGACCTCCAATTTCGGGCTTCTTCCGGAAAAACCATTGCTCTTCGATCCTTGTTCGATGGGAAACGTCCCGTCTTTTTGACCTTTAACTACACAGATTGCCCTCAGCTCTGCAGCCTCCAGCTCAATTCCTTGAGTGATGCGCTGAAGCGTCTCGATTGGACCCCTGGAAAGGAGTTCCGGATTGTGACCGTAAGTATGGATCCCACGGAAACACCGGAAAAGGCTTCGGGAACGAAAGCTCTCTATCTGCATGCACTGGAAGGAAAAAAGATTGCCGGGAAACCGGTTGATAAGAAGGTGCTGGAGAACGGTTGGGAGTTTTTGACAGGAGAGGACAAGAACATCCATGCCCTTGCGGATGCCGTGGGCTTTCATTATCGATTTCTTCCCGAGCGGAAAGAGTATGCCCACAAGGCTGCTTTGATTACCTTGTCACCTGATGGCAAGGTCCTGCGGTATTTGTCGGATATCAATTACAGTCCAAGAGACCTGAAATTCGCCCTGCTCGAAGCCGGGGAAGGCAAAGTCGGTTCGGTGATTGATAACTTTTTTCTCTCCTGCTTCCATTATGACCCCCGAAGAGGTGGGTATGTGCTCGCTGCGGTTCGAATTATGAAAATCGGCGGGCTTTTGACCCTGTTCCTACTCGGCTTGTTTTGGTTTTCGATGGCTCGAATGAAAAAGAAAAAAGCTCTGTTACTCGAAGGCCAAGGCCACGAGGAAGGGGATCTCTGAAACGAACATGTTGCACGCACTAACATCAATCGTCGCCCAGCAAGGCTCCGGTGGCTACAAGTGGATGCCTGAGCGGGCTTCCTCTTATGCTGCAGAAGTGGACTGGGCTTTCAACTTCGTCTTTTGGATCTCAGTCTTTTTCTTCGCACTGATTGTCATCCTTACGGTTGTCTTTGCCATTAAGTATCGACGGCGGCCGGGGGTCGAAGCCGACAACAGCATCACCCATAACACCAAGTTGGAGGTGTTTTGGTCTGTTGTTCCCTTGGGGCTGGTGATTGTGATTTTCTGGTTTGGCTTCTCGGGTTTTGTGGATATGAGGACCTTTCCCAAGGATGCCATGGTGGTGAAGGTCCATGCCAAGATGTGGAGTTGGTCGTTTGAATACCCCAATGGGGTCGAATCCACGACTCTCCATGTCCCTTTGGGCCAAAAAGTAAAGCTTCGCATGGATTCTTCGGATGTTCTTCATAGTTTTTGGGTCCCCGCTTTTCGCGTGAAACAGGATGTCGTGCCCGGGCGTTATACTTATCTCTGGTTTGAGGCAATCAAGACCGGGACCTTCCGAGTTCTTTGCACGGAATATTGTGGGACAGGCCACTCCACGATGTTGTCTGCGGTTGAGGTGCAGAGCCCTGAGGCTTTTAAAGCCTGGATGGCGGAGGAAAGCTCTGGGAAAAACCTCTCTCCCGTAGAGCGTGGAAAAAAGGTTTTTTCACTCAAGGGTTGTGCAGGTTGCCATACAGTGACCAAGGATCGCAAAAAACTTGTAGGACCAGGGCTCTATGGGATTTTCGGGCACGAGGTTACCTTAGCTGGCGGCAAAAAGGTATTGGCCGACGAAAACTATTTAAGGGAATCCATTCTTGATCCCAATGCGAAGGTCGTGAACGGATTCCCTCCCATCATGTCGTTGATCCCTTTGAAGGATAAAGAGCTTGATGGGGTGATTGAGTATCTGAAGAGCCTCAAGGATTGAGGGAGAAACTAGAATGACAAGCATTCCAATGCCTGAAGAAGGCACTCTCACGACAAAACCTGTTGTGGATGAAACGAACTACCTCAAGTCTGCTTATGGCATAAAGTCTTGGCTTCTTACTCAGGATCACAAGCGGATTGCGATCATGTATATGATCGGAATCGGCATCGCTTTCCTCCTGGGAGGTCTCTTTGCTTTAGCTGTTCGATTGGAGCTTTGGACTCCCACAAAAACCATTGTGGAGGCGGCTACCTATAACAAACTCTTCACCCTTCATGGGGCCATCATGACCTTCTTGGTTCTGGTCCCCAGCATCCCGGCTATTTTGGGGAATTTTGTTCTACCAATGATGCTTGGGGCGAAGGATGTTGCCTTTCCCAAGCTGAATCTATTGAGTTTTTATTTGTGGCTGTTGGGGGCTATCGGATTTGTAGTGGTTCTCTTTGCAGGGGATCTGGATACAGGTTGGACCTTCTATGCCCCCTATAGCATTAGGACTCAAACCGCGGTGGCTCTGGCGGCTACAGGTGCTTTTATTCTCGGCTTTAGCTCCATCTTGACGGGGTTGAACTTCATGGTGACGATCCACAAGATGCGGGCAAAGACCATGGGTTGGTTCCGAATGCCTCTGCTCTTGTGGGGGCTCTATGCAACCTCCGTGATCCAGATTGTCGCGACACCTGTGATCGGCATTACTGTTGGAATGCTTTTCCTGGAGAAGTTATTCCACATCGGTTTTTTTGACCCCAAACTGGGTGGAGACCCTGTTCTTTTCGAACACTTTTTCTGGTTTTATTCGCACCCTGTGGTGTACGTGATGATTCTCCCGGCCATGGGGGTGATCTCGGAGATTATTACGGCCATGAGTCGTAAGCATATCTTTGGCTATACCTTTATTGCCTTTTCCAGTATCGCCATTGCTTTGTTCGGCTTTTTGGTCTGGGGCCATCATATGTTTGTCAGTGGACAGTCTTCCCTGATGTCGACGATATTCAGTCTGTTGACTTTTAGTGTTTCGATCCCGTCCGCGATCAAGGTCTTCAACTGGTTAGCGACCATGTACAAGGGATCGATTTCTCTGGCTCCTCCGATGCTCTTTGCCATGGGCTTCCTGTTTCTTTTTGGTATTGGCGGCTTGACGGGGTTGTTTTTGGGAACCCTGAACACGGACGTTCATTTGCATGATACCTATTTCATCGTTGCCCATTTTCATTACACGATGATGGGAAGTGCTTTGATCGGGTTGATCGGAGGATTGTTCTTTTATTGGCCGAAGATCTTCGGCCGCATGTATTCCCATCTGCTGGGTACGATTTCCTTCATCCTGATTTTTGTGGGATTCAACTTGACCTTTATTCCTCAATTTCTGATGGGTTCGATGGGGATGCCAAGGCGTTACTACAACTATCCCCCCGAATTCCAAGCTTATCACCAATGGTCCACAGTGGGATCCTTTGTCCTGGCAGCCGGTTTGTTTACAGCTCTTTGGTGCTTTATCCATTCTCTGTTCAGGGGGGAGAAGGCTCCTGACAATCCTTGGGGAGCGGTCACTCTGGATTGGAAAACAAGTTCACCTCCCCATCATCACAATTTCGATATCGTCCCTCCCGTGACCGATCCCTACGATATGGATGACGTCTACTGGGACGAAGAATCCAAGGGCTATATTTCTCGGAGTCAGCAGGCAGCTCTCCAAGAGTTAGCAGCTGGGGTCTCGGGAACCCAGGAGAAGAATTCATGAGTCAAGCGATCGATTCCATTCATGGGGATCAAGGGCAGCTTTCCCACGAACCGCATGTCGCCCATCATTTCGAATCCGCAGAACAACAATATGATTCCGCCAAGTTGGGGATGTGGGTTTTTCTCGTAACCGAAATCCTTTTCTTTAGCGGGCTCTTCTGTGTTTATGCGGTCTATCGATCCCTCCATCCCGAGGTGTTTCTCTATGCCCATCAATGGTTGGATAAGGGCTTAGGTGCGCTGAACACGGTTGTTCTCATTATCAGCTCCTTTACCATGGCTTGGGCGGTTCGTAATGCGCAGCTCGGCCAGAAAAAAGCCCTGATGATCAACCTGACACTGACCTTAGTCTGTGCTGGGACTTTTATGGGGATTAAAGCAAAGGAATACTCTCAGAAGTTTGAGCATGGGACCACTTGGGGAGCCTCTTTCCATCCCCATGACAACGCGTTTGGGGAGACCCATGATGGCGGGGAACTGAAAAAGGAGGACATGCCTCCAAATACGCAGCTGTTTTTCAGCATTTACTTCGCTTTGACCGGGCTCCATGGGCTTCATGTGTTGATTGGAATGGGGTTGATCCTTTGGCTCTTGGTCCGAGCAGCCAAGGGAACTTTTGGTCCAGAGTATTTCACTCCCGTGGATATTGTGGGGCTCTATTGGCACTTGGTGGATTTGATCTGGATCTTCCTCTTTCCTCTGCTGTACCTGATACATTGACTGAGAAACGAATGGGAAACCGTCTTTGAAGGGGGATCATTCGGGTGAACTTGGAAAGAGGACTTGCTGAGCACATAGAACAGCTGGGCAAACAGTATGGAATGTGAAGAAGGAATAGACATGAGCGGACAAGAACAGATGCAGGGGGCAGGACAGGGAAACCATGGTTTTGCCCACCCTGTCCCAATGAAGATCCTTGTGGGGGTGGCTGCTGCTTTAATTGCGCTCACGATCCTTACGGTCCTCCTCTCCGACTTTCATTTTGGAGCCTTTGATATTTGGATCGCTATGGGGATTGCCGCTGCGAAAGGGACCTTGGTCGCTCTCTTTTTTATGCACCTTTATTGGGACAAGCGGTTCAACGGTTTCGTTTTCATCGCCTCCCTCTTCTTCGTTGCCATTTTTATCGGCTTTGTTTTGCTGGATACCCATACTTATGAGGATGGTGTCAAGCAGTATCAACAGGATCATCCACCAAGCAGTCATTCGGTTCCTCTTAGCGGAGAGCATAAGTAAGCCCTTCGATTCGCTCCAAGGAAGAGGGACCTCATGAGGGTCCAAGATGAGGCCTTGGAGGATCCCTGTCTCCGGATTGCGGTCAATTTTTCCTGGTTGCTCCGGATGCGATGGCTTGCTGCTCTTGGGCAGGGGATTACGGTTGTTTTTGCCTGGATTTTGCTGAAAGAGGCCGTCCCGGTCCTCCCGCTCTTCGCTTTGGTTGGAGTGGTGATTGCTACCAATCTTGGCCTCTCAGGACTTATGAAGCGGGCTAAGCTCGATCCCTCTCGGGCAGAGAAATTTTGTCGCGTGGGGGAGGGCTTGATGGGCTTTGTCCTGTTTTTGGACCTTGTCCTCCTAACCGGGATGTTGTGCCTCTCGGGCGGGGCAGCCAATCCCTTTTCCATTTTCTTTCTTGTCAATATGGTTTTGGGGACTCTCCTTTTGCATGGGGCTTGGCCTTGGGTCCTCGGGGCCACAGCAATCGCCTTCTTTTGGATCATTCTGTTTTTTCACAGTAGCTGGGTGGACTTTCTTCCCAAGGGACCGGTGTTTCCTCAGTTTCCGCACGGACCCACCTGGTTTGGTTTGGGCTTTGCTTTAGCCATGGCTTATGCAGGTTTGATCCTGATTTTTTTTATGACCAAAATCGGTGGAGAACTGGCCAGGAATCGAGAGCAGCTTGAACGGGTTCGGAAGGAGAAGGAGCAGGCGGATCGTTTTAAGGCTTTATCTACTCTCGCAGCCGGAGCAGCTCATGAGCTTGCTTCCCCTCTCTCGACCATTGCGGTGATCGCAAAAGACCTGGAACGGGGATTGAGCGGAGAAGGAGATTCTTTCCAACCGATGGAGGATGCCCATTTAATCCGAACCGAGGTGCAGCGTTGCCGGGGCATCTTGGATCAGATGTCGGTGCAGGCAGGGAAGCATGTAGGAGAGGGCTTGGTCATCCTAGGACCGCAAGAATTGACGGAATTTGTCCTCCCTCATTCTCCCTTTCAAGGCCGGGTGGATGTCTCTATGACGGAGGATGCAAAAAAAGCCAAAGTAAGGATTCCCAAGGAGGCTTTTTCTCAAACTCTGAGGAGTCTTGCAAAAAATGCCTTAGATGCATCCCCGGAACAATCCAAGATACAAATGGACTTTTCCTTGGAAAATGGCTTCATGTTGATAAGAATTATTGATCAGGGAACCGGGATCTCACCGGAGGATTTTCCCAAAATCTTTGATCCTTTTTTCTCCACAAAAGAACCTGGTGCAGGAATGGGCTTGGGCCTCTACCTCTGTCGAACCGTGATTGAGGACATGGGAGGAAAGCTGCAGTTGAGTTCTGAATGGGGTAAGGGAACCGTAGCTTGTGTTCAGCTTCCTCTTTCCGACGACCTTTGATTCAGCTGGGTTGATTTTGTCTTCAACGGGAATGGGATTCCCGCTGCGGGAAGAAAACCTTTCATTGTCATTGCGATTTTTACGGGATCTTTCTCCGACGGAAACAGATTTGTTTTGCTATGTTTCAGGGGCAAGGATTCGGGTTTGGGTCTCGTTTGTTTTTTTCGGTGTCTTCAGGAGTCAGCATGAACCATCCTAAAGGTGGCAATGACAGTGTTTCACATGGCCACACAGACGAAACGAAGCACAGCATTCTGCTTGTCGACGATGACCGTGTGTTCCGGGAAAGGCTCTGCCTGACTTTCGAAAGAAGAGGGTTCGATGTCCGGAATGCTTCGAACGCTGAAGAAGCGATCAATCTGGCTATGCAGGATTCTCCTGAGTACGCTGTGGTTGATCTCCGTATGCCGGGAAAAAGTGGGCTTCACCTGGTAAAGGAATTACACCAAATCGATGAAACCACAAAGATCATCGTCTTAACCGGTTATGGGAGCATTGCGACAGCGGTTGATGCGGTTCGCCTCGGGGCTGTGAATTACCTCCAAAAACCGGCAGACATTGATGATATTTTGGCTGCTTTTGCAAAAGGGACCGGGGAAGTGTTGGACCCGCAAACTCTGAGTTATCAGGCTCCGACCCTTGCCCGGGCCGAGTGGGAGCATATCAACCGTGTTCTTTCCGATTGTGGAGGTAATATCTCCGAAGCCTCGCGCCGGCTCGGGATCCATCGACGCTCTCTTCAGCGAAAGCTCCAGAAATACGCTCCCAAAAAATAGAGGCCTTTTCCCCGGAAAACCCCCAGAGGTCTGGAGAGATGTTTACATCTGGGGGATTGCGGGAAAATGAAAAGAAGGTTTTAGGTCTCCCTTCCATAGTAGCTCGCTTCCAGTCTTTTGGTGCCTTCTTCCAGGCGAGCTTGTTTGTCCGGGGGGAGTTGGCTTCGTTGAAGAACCTCCCCAGGGGTTTCATGGGGGGCTCGATGAATGCCAAGACCTTTAATGAGGCGGTGGTAATTTCGGTATGCTAGGGGAAGTTGCTCTCTTTTTCTGCTCAGAAGAAAAGACAATCCCCAATACCCGATTCCCAGTCCCAGCAGGCTGAGCCAAAAGGAGGGCGAGGAGAGGAGGGCTTGCTGTTTTCTTTGGTCAAAGCCGAGAAGGGAAGTCCAGAATCGGGAAAGGATTCCATTCCTTGCTTGTCCTTCTGCTTCGGGGTCCGAGGCCGTGGGGCTCGATGTAGCAGGGGTTGCGTCGAAGACAACCCATCCTCGCTGTATGTCAGGAACCTCAACCCAAGCATGGGCGTCTTTTTTTCGGATGATTCCCCTACATTTTTTGCTATCCCACTCTCGGAGGAGGAAGCCTGTTGCCACGCGGGCGGGGATGCGAAACTCTCGAAGACAGAGGGCTAGAGCTGTTGCAAAGAATTCACAGTGGGCCCCTTTGCCCGCGAAGAGATCCTCAAGGTTGCGGGCAGCGCCTTTTTCGCCGGGGAGCAGGTAGGGGGCGATTCCTGAAATCTTTTCCGCCAAGATACGGGCAATGCGGAGGGGGGAGCTTCCAGGTTGAAGGGTTGCACGGACTCGGTTCAAGAACGCCCTTCCATTTGGGGGGAGTTGGTCCATGGGGGGAATTAAAAGGGAAGAGCGAAGGAGTTTGGGGATGTGCCTTGGTTTATCTGGTTTCCCCAAAGTTACAAAGTAGGAGAAACCATCTTCTTTAATGGGAAGCCACGGGCGGAAAAAAGTTCCATCCTTCCGTCCCTGGATTGCTTGCATGGGAGATCGGATTTTGATGCCCTGCACAGGAAGGAAAATTTGTGGAATCCCCGAAAGCTTGAACCGTACTTCAAATTCCCCCTTCTCCTCACCAAGGCTCCTTCGTTGCCAGGTGGATGAAGAGGTTTGGCGCCAGTAGGGCGCAAGTCTGTTTTTTCCTGGATGGGTCATACGCGGATCTTGTTCCCAGCTGCCGGAATGAAAGAGGGAAAGAGTCGTTCCTCTCCAATAGCGGGGAGGGAAGGCCAGTTGACCCCTGATCCCTCTCAGCTCCAGGACCGGCTTGTTGGAGAGTTTTGTGGGGCCTTTTTGACCCAGCTCAATGCGGTCGGAGAAGCCGACTTCTTGACCGGGATTCCCTGAGCCTAGTAGGGCGCTGGCCCAACCTTCACGCTGGAAATCGCGAGGGAGAAGGCCAAAGCCCAGAAAGCTGAACCCAAGAGCGAAAACGGAAATACGGAGAGCTTTCCCCGCCTCGGGTTGAGTCCCCGGGGAGTCGGGATCCAAGCCTGCCTGCTCAATGGACCGGAGTTGGAAGGCAAGGAAGAGCCCCGGCACATAGGCGAGGAAGAGGAGGATATAGCTGGAGTCGGGGGAGAAGAAGGCGGTGACGAGGGCAATCAGGAACCCATTGAAAAAAAAGAGGTCTGGGTTTTGACGACGGCCAAGGTTGTTCAAGAGGTGGACCTGGCAGAAGGCAGCAAGAATCAGCCCGTCTTCCAGGAGAAAACGAACCCCTGTCTCTTTCGCGTCGCTTGCAAGAATTACGAAGAGTCCGAGGACTCCAGCATTCCAGAGGGTTTTCCAAGTCTTTTTTTCGATCCAATTTTGAAAAAGGGGAGCTGCCAAAGTGAGGGCGAAAAAAGGTAGGATCCATTTCCAGTGGACCACACCCGTGATTTGGACAAAACCCGTACTGCAGAGGGTCAGATAAAGGCAGATCCTGCGAAGGCGTTTACCCATGGGAGTTTCCTTGGGGTGTTGATTCGGTCACAGGGTTTGGAGCAGGTTGCGCATGGGCAAGAAAGCGGTCGAATTCTTCCCAACATTTTCCTCTTGTTCCAAATCGAAGGTCTCCTGATAGGCATCGAAGGGTTAACCCCCTATGTTCTCTCTCTTGTTTTTGGCCCCAATATGCCAGTGCCTCCAATTGGCGCTCAAAAGCCTCCTTCTCTTGGGTTTCATCGAGGATGAAGAGCTCCGGTTTGTGGGCTGTTGGTTCGATCCCTTCTCTCACGACCAGAACGCCTCTCTGCGCTGATTTTTTCCAATAGACTCTCGTGGGATCATCCCCCGGCCGAAATTCGCGGATACCGGCCATTTCCCTGCCACGATCGGACAAGAGTTGCTCCGGTTCTTCTTCGCCCCGCTCCAAGGAGTTCTGCGAAACCATTCTCATGGATTGAGGAATTGGGTTCGGGAGGATCCAGTATTCCAAGGTGTCAGAGATCGTTTTTTGAGCTCGAAAAAGCCCCAGGGGATAACTGGTTCGAAGTCGAAGCGAAGTCAGATGAAAAACTCCGCGTTCCTGTGTCGGTAATGAAACCTTTGTGGTCATTCGCCTTTCTCCTCCCCGTCCAAGAGAGGCGAGCCTTTGTTTCTTCTTCTTCTTCTTCTGCGTGGAGGTGGGCTGGAGCCCCATGCCCCAAAGGTCCACCGCCCGGGCCTTGTCGGGTGCCTTCCATGCGATTTCGAAGGTTAAAGGCTCTCCCTTTCTTCCCTTGATGCTCGAAGGGAAGCGAACTTCCACCCCACGTAAATACCCATGGGGTAAGCCTAAGCCGAGGATGAGAAGAAGGGATTGAAAGAGGATGAGAAAGAAAAAGAGGTTCGTGTATGGGGTGGCCGTGAAGGCGAACCAGCAAAGCCCATAAAAGCCCAAGGCTTTCATTCCCAATGGAGTGGGAAGCATCATGCCTCGATGGGGATCTCCCCAAGAATTTCTTCAAGGAAAGGGCCGGCCTCCCCTCTGTCCCTTGTGTGAAGGCGATGCGCCAAGCAGGGAATCGCGAGATCTTTGAGATCATCAGGAAGAACATAATCCCGACCCATGAGGAGGGCCCTGGCTTTTGATGCTTGAATCCAGGAGACTCCCGCCCTGGGACTCGCACCGAGTCGGATGGCCGGGTGGCTGCGGGTCGCCGAGACGATTCGATGTGCATAGAGGGCGACTGGTTCAAGGATGCGGACCTTTGGGACAAGACCCTGTAGCTGCTCCCAATCTTCACAATGGATCAAGGGTGCGATTGCCTCCACGCTTCCTCCCCTCCCCAAATAGAGCTCGACCTCATTTTCACAGCTTGGGTAGTCGAGTTTGAGGCGAAGGAGAAAGCGATCAATGGCAGCCTCGGGCATTTCGAAAGTGCCATGAAATTCCATGGGGTTGAGAGTCGCAAGGACCAGGAAGGGTTGAGGCAATTCAAGGGTGCGACCATCCAGGCTTACGGTTCCTTCCTCCATGGCTTCGAGGAGACTGGAAAGAGTTCGTGGGCTGGTTCGGTTGATCTCATCGGCCAGGACGATGTTGGCAAAGAGCGGTCCCGGGAAGAAAACAAATTTGCCTCGATCCTGTCTCCAAACCGAGGTTCCTAAGATATCAGTGGGGAGAAGGTCATTGGTGAACTGGATGCGTTTGCATGTTCCCCCCAAGGCTTTGGCCAGGCATCTTGCGAGGAGGGTCTTCCCAATCCCGGGGATTCCTTCGATGAGGGCGTGCCCTCCGGAGAGGGCGGCGACAAGAAGGTGGTCGAGTAGTGGGCTCGGGATCCTGATGACCTGACCTAGGGTCTTATGCAGGTCTTGGCGGAGTTGGGATGGCCCCTTGGTGAATTGATGAATTGTTTGCAATTTCCCCCCTTTCTCTGGCTATCGGCAGGATGGGGGAGGTGCATGAGGGATTGATGTTCGGGAGGCTAAAGCCCCCTCGCATCATGGTTTTGGGGAAACCCTTGGTGGAGAGGGTTGGGGGCGTTTAAAGAGTGTCCGGATTGGCTTGGCTGTCGTCCTGCCCCTTGAGTTTGGCGAGGTGAGCCCTATTACGGCCTCGAAGTGCCTTTACCAAGGGGAAGGTGACGACCTTGTCGCCCTTCTTGAGTTTGATGACTCCGCTCTTGATGACCTTGGTAGAAACACGGATCCTCATGACAGTCCCCTCAGGGGTCAGGATCCGAATCTTTTGGAGGTTTGGCTTAAATTTGCGCTTGGTCCGACCTGTGATCTTGAGGCCAACACCCCCCTTTTTCTTGGGGAGGCCACGGCGCGCAACAGCATTTCCAACCCGGGTCTTTTTGCCCGTGACTTGACAGACTCGCGGCATCGTTCGATTCCTGGTCCAGTGTAAAGAGGTTTGTGTCTCAACAGCGTTCCAGAGCGCGTCCTCGAGAGTCGAGCTCTGACGAAAGGGGGAAAACCATAGCCTTCTCCCTCAGCTGATGCAAGAGTTGCGTGGAAGAAAGGGTTGAAGGCCCTCTTACCCCCGATGTCCTTCAGGATTTGTGCTAGGGCCCCCCTTGCCTCTTCTGAACCAGAGGATGAGAATTCCGGCCAGGATCATCAAGAAACAGAGTTCTTGCCCCCGTGAGAAGGACCAGAGGACGAGTCCTAGTTGCGGGTCGGGTTGTCGGTAAAACTCAATGATGAAACGAAAGACGCCGTAACCCAGCAAGAAAAGGGCAGCGTATGTTCCTGTGCTTAAAGGCTTTCCCTTTTTTTGCCGGCTTCGGTAGATGCCCCAAAGGATCAGGAAAAGGAGAAGCCCTTCTGTCAGGGCCTCATAAATCTGGGAAGGGTGCCTCAGGGGAACCTGATCCTTGATTCTGAGCCATTCACCATCTTTGAGGGCCTGCATGATTCGGAGCTCTTGATCCCGCTTTCCAAGCCTCCTGAGGCCTAAGAGCTGAGCTGCAATCGGGTCAGTCGGAAAGCGCATGGCCCAAGGGACGCCTTTTCCAGCGACACGGCCAAAGAGTTCCCCATTGATAAAATTGGCCCATCGGCCAAAGAAGAGCCCTGGAGGGCCTACGAGGGCCATCGAGTCGAACAGCTTCAATAAAGGGATTTTGTTACGTCTCGCGAAGAGCCAGGTGGCAATGGAAATCCCAATCAGGGCACCATGAAAGGACATGCCTCCCTTCCAAACTTGGATGATCCTGTTAAGAGGCCAAAGCAAAGCTGGATCATAGAAGAGGATGTATCCGATCCTTCCTCCGAGCATGACCCCAAGGATGAGATAGAGGATAAGGTCGGAAACCTTTTCCTCGGCCAAGGGGAGAAAACCGCTCCTACAAAGGCGTACAAGGAGGTAGTGAGCTACAACGAAACCCACGAGGTACATCAACCCGTACCATCGAATGTCGATGGGACCGGGAAAATCGATCAGGACCGGGTCGATGCCCGGGAAGAGAATCTCGCCCATGGGGGAGAATTTAACGATCCCTCCTCCCAGTTACACGGGGAGAAAGGATCGGATTTTGAAGAAAGGCCCTCCGGGGGGAGTTTGGAATCCGGGCTTGCCTTCTTAGTCCTGGATCTCGAAAAGGTTTTTCTTTCTCTTTCGAGCTAAAAAGCCCAAGCCAGCCAAAGCGGCAAAGGAGAGGCTGATGGGTTCGGGCGTGGGGTTCCCGCCAGGGTTGCCGTTTCCCTTTCTATGGTGATGTTTGTGATGTTTGCCGTGCTTTTTCCTCCTATGGTGGTGTTTTTTCCAGCTGTGATGGTAGTGTCTCCAATGGTTTCTGTTGCCACCGAAATTGGAAGATTCCATCTCTACCGCCAAGGGGGCGGTGATTGCAGCCGGAGGGAGGGCTGGAGAGAAGGAGAGGAAGAGATTAAGGGCCAAGCTGACAATCATGAATTGATCCTTGGAAAGAGTGCGCAATTGGGGCATTCCCCGAACACCGAAAGTCTAATTGATAAATCCTCCATCGGCATAAACTTCTGAGTGAAATCAAAAAAGTTTCATATAAAAGTCCCATAAAAGAAGGAATGGATCTTCTTTTTTTAGAACTTATTTGATTTGAAGGCTGCCAGGAATCCATAAATGCTTCCAAATCAAGTTGCCATCGGAGCGATAGGCCTCGAATTGAATGGATCTTTCCTTTCCTTTTCCTTGGATACGAACTCGGCCAAAACTTCGTTCAGTCGTGATCCAGGTTCCGGGGACCCTGATGGGATTGTGTTTCTCCTTGGGAAAGCCCCCGAAGCCTGCGCCAAGGGGACTACTTGTGAATTCGGGCCAAAGCTGGTTTGATTCTCCATGCCGATAGGCCAAAAGTTCGCTTGCATGGCGATCTCCGGAGAGAAAGACGATGCCCGTCAAATTGTTCTTTTGTATAAAGTCAAAGAGAGTCTTTTGCTCTTTTGGGAAGGCCCCGAATCCTTCGAAATAAACGAGAGGATTGGTCATTTGTCCGCCATTGACGATAAATTTAAAGCGAGCATTCGAACTTAATAGAGAGTCCATCAGCCACTGTAATTGGGTTTTCCCTAACATGACCTTGGTGTCGAGGTTTTGGCTCCGGTTGGGACTGCGAAAGCTGCGGTCGTCAAGCATGAAAAAGGCGCAATCACTCCAGGTGAAGCTGTAATAGCAGCCTGGTGCGGAGGGCCTTCCATACCATGGCTGAGGCCAATAATCCTGGAAGACATGGAGGGATTCGGTCTTTAAGCCAAAGCTTCGGTCTGAGTCGTTGGGTCCATAGTCATGATCATCCCAGATGGCATAGTGCTGGGTGGAGGCCAAGAAGCTTTGGAGGGGACCGAAACTCCGGCTGCGCCGGTACCTCTTGCGGATTCCCTGGGGGGTCAGCCAGTCGGGTTCGCGAAGGTAGCAGTTATCTCCGAGCCAAAGCATGAAATCCGCTTTCCTTTGCGCCATGGCATCGAAGATCTCATATCCTCCTCCATAGGGTTTTCCCGGGCGATCGGTTTCCTTTTCATTGATGTAAAGGCAAGACCCGAACAAGAAGTCCACATCCGGGGGATCTCCGCGGTAACGCCATTGTTTTTGCGTATGGAGCTTGCCTTGCCCAACCGGAACGCCGTTGACAAGGACCTGGTACCGATAGGTGCTGCCTGAGTTCAGATCCTCGAGAACGATTTTTGCGATGCAATCGCCGGAATGGGTTGTTTCGGTGACAGGGCTAAGCCTTGCGGTGCTCCCTTTGGCATCTTCCCTTTGGAAAGCGAGTTGTACCTTTGCTGGTTTCTGGGTCTGGACCCAGACGCAGGCTTCCCGCATGGCAGCCCAGGCATTCATGGGACCGGCCCTCAGGAGGGAGGTTTGCTTTGTCGGGCCATCGGTTCGCAGAGCTTTCAGTCTTTCTTTCCTGGGATTCCAGGATCCATACATGGGGTTGGGGAGGACGATCCAGCGCCTTCCCCAGTATGTTTCATTGTCTGGATGGCTCCGGTCAGCAGGGGATAAAAAATCTCCCTCGCTATCCCCGATGAGCAGGAGAATGCGATAGTTTTGAGCGATGGTTTTTCTTCGTTTTCCCTTGTCTGAGCTTTTTGTCCTCAGAAAAAAAACAGAGGAGTCCTTTGCGAAAGGAAAGCCAAGGATGCTCATATCGCGCTGGGTGGCTTTTAACTGGTCCTGCCTCCGATTGCTGAGATAGAAGATCTTGACACCTTTCTTGGCGACCTCCCGGCAAAAAGCTAAAGCCCCGGGAACCGCTCTTACTGTTTTCTTTTTTTCTCGGACCCAAGCGGCCCAGGAAGCGGGAGAGTAGGAAGCCCCCCTGATTTGCAAACGCGCTTGATAAGCTGAGTTGTCAAGAAGGGTCTCATCAAGGTCGCAGATGATGGCCGGCTTGGCATCTTTGGGGATGTCTTTTTGTTCCAAAGCGGCTGTCCAGCTTGGGTTGGCCAAGGCTTTGTCCAGTTGCATGCGCGCAAGGACAAAGGCCTGTTTGCAAAGGGCCCTGTATTCGGGGCTTCTCTGGACCCAAAGCGTCGCTTGAAGTCCTCGGGGTTCTTGGGTGGGGGCAGGCTGAAGGGTGAATGTTACGGCACAAAGAAGGAGGAGGGCTTTCATTTGGAATCTGCTCGGTGACTTAAGCTTTGAAGAATCTTGTTTCGAATGCTTCGGTAGTTTTTATTTTTCGGGGCGAGGGCCAAGGCCCTGGTGATTGCGAGGAAGGCTCGGTTGGGCTTCATTCGCGCCAATTGAGTTGTTGCGATCTTTGCAAACCAAAGAGCCTCGGAAGGATGCTTGGCGGTGAGCCTTTGAAGGGCGAGAAGAGCTTTGTCGTGAGCGCCGATCAGCGTTGCCGTCTTGGCAAAATCCTTGAGGATGGGATCGGATTCCCCGTCTCTCTTCAGTGCCTCCTCCAGGGCGGAAAAAGCTGCGGTCGGCCGACCTTCCCCTAGTAGCAAACGTCCTTTTTCATGCCAGGCAAAGGAGCTTTGGGGGTTCCTGTGCAAAGCTTCCTGCAAGAGTTTCTTTGCCTTCAACAGGTGGCCCTGTTTTGCTTCCAGCCTGGCGGATAGAACCTCGGGAAAGGCTCGGTGGGGTGCTTTCTGGGCGGCTGCCTCATACAGCTTTCGCGCTTTTCCAGGGTCCCCTGCTTTTTCTGCGAGGATCCCGAGGTTGCAGAGTGCGTCCGCGGATAAGGGGTTGATCTCCAAGCAGCGTTGGAAGGCCTTGGCCGCCATTTTTGCATGCCCCAGAGATGCATAAAGACGTCCCAGGTTGTACCAAGAATCTTCATCCTGGGGATCGGCGGCTACGGCCTTTTGATAAAGGTCAATGGCATCCCGCGTTTTTCCCATTTGCTCGAGGCTGAAGGCCTTTTCGAAAAGTGTCGGTCTGTCTCCTCCTCCAAAGCAAGCGGATGAAGCTAAGAGGAGAAAAAGAAACCCACGCCTCATTGCTTCCTCCTGGGAGGGAGGAGCCCTCCTTGGTCCAAGCTACGCTGCAAGGATTTTTTGGCGGCAGCCTCTGCAGCCTCGGGGTCTTCGCTCCCTCCAAAAAGGATTTGGCTGGGGTCAGCTTTGATCCGGGCGATTGCGAGCTTCATCTCCTCGGCAGCGACACGGAGATTGTGGAGAAGAAGAAAGAGATCCCGGTCATTGCGAACAAGGATGTCATCCACACGGTCCAAGAGACCGTCCACCTTTTTGCGTGCTTTTTTAAGATCTGCTCCCAAGTCCGTCAGGAGCTGGTCTCCCGTTCCCAGGGTTTTTAATAAGCGCGGGCGCAGCTCCTTGGTCGTCTCCTCCCATTGCTTCAGGAGAGCCAGGGACTGATCCAGCATTTTTTGGGAAGACTCCAGTACTTCCTTGAGTTTGGGGTTCCAGGTTTGGAGCATCTGCCGGCTTTCCTTGATGAACGATTTCGTTTCTTGGGCCGCATCGCTTCCCGCCAGGCTCATCCCATGGAGATCCTCAAGGAGGCCGGGGAGGGAGGCTCTTCCCGCTCCGGGTGTCAGCAACTGGTCGAGGTGCTGGAGCATGCTGCTCAGCCTTCGAGCCATTTCTTCTCCTCGCTCCAGGAAGGTATCGATGCCCCCTAAGGCCGCCAGGAGGATGTCCCCCTTGTGGAGCTTTGTCGCTCCCTGGGGAGCCGCGTGGATATCAACATAGCGGGCGCCGAGGAGCCCGTCCGATCGAACCTCGATTTTGGATTCCCTCGCGATGGGGGCTTTGGGGTCCACAGCGATGGTCATCTTGACCCGAAAGTCCGGGTTTCGCCGGTTGCGTTCCGCCTCACTCCTCCAGGAGATACCTGTGACTTCGCCCACCTTGAGTCCTTCAATCCGAACGGCCGTTCCGGGGTCCAGAGGGAGCCCGCGTTTGAGAAAAATGTGGATTTGGACCCTTTGATCGAAGAAGCCTTGGAGCTTGCCTCCCCAAAGGACAAAGCCCAGGAAGAGGAAGAAAGAGAGGAAGATGAAGGTGCCGGCGATGAGATCTTTGGCGTGCATGTTTCACTCTCCCTCCAAAAGGAGTTTCCCGAAATCCAAGCTGGATTCTTGAAAGCTAATGGGGCCGTCCTTGCGCCCGTGGATGAACTGTTGCACAACAGGATCCTCACATTCTTGGATTTCTCTGGGGCTTCCGTCAAAAAGGATTCTTCCCTTGTACAGCATGATCATCCGATTCGCGATCCGGTAAGCGCTCGTCATGTCATGGGTCACAACAACCATGGCGACGTCATGAGTTTCCGCTTGTTTGAGGAGGAGGTCATCGATCTCAGCCACGGCAATCGGATCCAAACCGGCCGAGGGTTCGTCGATGAACAACAAAGCGGGGTCCAAGGCCATGGCTCTTGCGAGAGCCGCCCGCTTGATCATACCGCCGCTCAACTCTTCAGGAGATCGGTCCGACGCTGCAAAGAGGCCCACTTGGTTGAGTTTCATGGCCACGAGGATTTTGATGGTTTCCTCAGCGAGATCCGAATGGCGGCGGATGGGCAAGGCAACGTTTTCTTGAATACTCATGGAACTGAAAAGCGCCCCCCCCTGAAACATGACCCCGAACCGGAGTCGCAGCCGATCCATCGCTTTACGGTCCCTTGGCCGAAGGGTTTCACCCAGAAGCTGGATCTCACCTTCTTCGGGGATGGCCGCGCCGATCATGCAGGCGAGAAGGGTCGATTTGCCCCCTCCAGAGGGTCCGATAATGGCGACTCGTTCTCTGGGATAGAGTTCAAAGGAGATGTCGCTTAGGACGCGCTTTCCGTTGTATTCCTTGACCAAGCTAAGGACTTGAATCACAGGTTCTGTTTGGGAGGAGGTCATCCTGTCTCATTCATAGGGTGAAGTAGGCGAAAACAGCGTCCGCAGCGAGGACGGCCACCATGCTGAGGACCACGGCCCTCATGGTCGCTGCACCCACGCTGGAAGCTCCGCCCTTCAGATGAAAGGCTTCGAAGCAGCAGATATGGGCGATCAATGCGCCAAAAACCGCACTCTTGAGGGCTCCTACGAGGATATCTGAAGTTTGGATCCAATCCTGTGCGACTCCCATGAAGGTCAACCTTGGGACATCGAAGAGGCTGGATCCAGTGAGGAGGGCAAAGACCAGGGCAGAGATGTCACTGAGGGTGGTGAGGCAGGGGAGGACGAGGATGAGGGCCAAGTAACGGGGGACGACCAAAAATTGAATGGGGTCAATGGCCATGGTTTCTGCGGCAAGAATTTCGTCGTTGACCTTCATGGTCCCAAGCTCTGCGGTAAAAGCCGCCCCAACGCGTCCCGAAACAATGATGGCTGTCATCAGGGGCCCCATTTCCCTCGTGACAGAAACTCCAACCAGGGCTCCTACCATTTCCACTCTCCCGAACTGGGCGAGTTGAAAAGCTGTCTGAAGAACGAGGATAATTCCCACCAGGCCGGCGAAGAGGAGAACGATGGGGGTGCTCATCATCCCCGTGCGGAGGATTTGCTCCACCAAAAGAGGGTAGCGAAAGCGCCACTCCTTTTTGGAGGCGACCACAACGGCCCCTGCTGTTCGACAGAAAAAGTGGAAGGAGACTCCGACTTTTTCTATGGCTTTGAGAAGGGGAAGCAAGGCTGCGTTTCAATTCCCTTGGGGGTTCTCGTCTTCGAGCTGAGCGCGGATGTCGAAAAACTCTTCGAGCTTTCCCAGCTCGAGGATCATTTGGACCTGTGGGGAAGGGGAAAGGAGAACGAAGGGGACTTGCACCTTTCTGGCCCAGCGAAAGCCTTCAATCAGGACCGCGATCCCCGAGGAGTCCATGTGAGTGACTCCCGATAGATCTAAAGCGAGAGAGCGCTTTTGGCTGAGGAGAAGATGTTCCATGCGTGCCCGCAGCCTTGGGGATGTTGCGAGGTCCACATCGCCACGAATGGTGAGGACAGTCCATTTGGATGTTTCGTGTTCATGGATTTCCATTGTCGGTCCTCCTGGTCCGCTCTAAGGCGAGAGTGTTCCATCCATCCTTGCTTCGTGAAGAACTGATCTTGTCGAAGAATGCTTTGATGATGTGGATCCCGATTCCACCTGGATTGACCTTCTGCAAGGGACGACCTTTGCAGCAGGAAAATTCGAAGGGCTTTCCACGATCCCGGATCCATACCCTGAGCGCTTCGTCGTCCTTTTGAATCTCGATTTCAAGAGGACCGGGAGTGTCTGCGGGATAGGCATGTCGAATTACATTGGATGAAGCTTCGCAGAGCGCAAGGCAAAAGGCATCAAACTCCATTGCTGTGAGTTGATCCTTGTACTCTCCAGCGATTTTCTCGCGGAGAGTCTTCAAGCAAGTCGGTGTGGCTTGGGATCGGAAGATCATCGTGTTACGCAAGAGCCTACCCTCGGGAAGCTTCGAATCTCTTCGATTTTTTGGGGATCCTTTCTCCCTTCTTAGGGTATACCAGAGTCAAACCTTCTAGTCACTGGAAGGTTTTCTTCTGCGAGGAGAGGAATCCAATGTCTGAAGTCCGATCAGCTCCCGTTTTGGATGCGGGCAAGGCCGAACCCGAAAGGAGGTCTCCCAAGGCCTACCGTTTCAAGATTTCGGGGATGACCTGTGCCACCTGTGCCGGCCGCATCGAGAAGGTCCTCCGGCGCAACCCTGCTGTTCTCTCCGCCCAGGTCAATCTTGCGACCGAGGTTGCGACCGTGGCTGTGAAAGCAGGGGCGCCGAGCGGAAGCGCCGAGGAACTGATCGCTGCGATCGAACGGGCCGGTTTCGGCGCTCGCTCTGCAGACGAAGAGGATCAGCTCGCCGAAGAGCGAGAGCGCCAACAGCGAAGGCGTGAGACATGGATCCTCCTCTTTTCGGTTTTGTTGACCGTCCCCCTTGTCGCCCCCATGCTCCTCCATCCCCTGGGCCTGAGCTTTGAGCTGTCTCCCTGGTTACAGCTCCTTTTGGCAACGCCCGTCCAGTTCATCGTGGGCTGGCGCTACTACAAGGGGGGCTGGGCGGCCCTCCGGGCCCGCACCGGCAACATGGATCTTCTGGTCGCGCTAGGGACCAGCGCTGCCTATGGGCTCAGCCTTTGGAACCTTTTCCAGCACAATCCCCATTTGTATTTCGAGGCTTCGGCCGCGGTGATCACTCTCATCCTCTTCGGGAAGCATATGGAGGCTCGCGCCAAGCGTAGCGCCACTGCTGCGATCCGGGCACTCATGGCGCTTCGACCCGACACCGCGCGTGTTCTTCGGGACGGGCATGAGATCGAGATCCCGGCCGAGGCGGTGGGCAAGGGCGAGATCGTCCTCGTCAAGCCCGGCGAGCGCATCCCGATGGATGGGGTGATCCTTCGAGGAAGCAGTCAAGTGGACAAC
>JALSSW010000162.1 GCA_026984035.1 Planctomycetota bacterium | reverse complement strand
GGAGGGGCGGGAGTAGTCGAGGTCCTCCCTGCGGCGGCCGTTGCTATAGCCCAGTTCGAGGTCCACCAAGGAGTCTGACTTACCCCAGGTTTTTGCCAGGCTCCAGCGGTCTTCGAGGCTGAAGAGGTCAATGGGGATCCCTTGGACAGGGACCAAGGGGCTTAGGTTGGGATTGCCGATGCCCGTTCCGACGGTTCTACCCCGGGCGCTGTTCCGCTCGAAAGCCAGGTTGAACTCCCCCTCGGAGCTTCCTTCTTGAATGATCCGGTACCTCTGATCCAAGCGCTTGCGGTCGTAACCGTGAAAGTCTCCCCCTGAGGCAAAGACTTGTTTTCGCTTGCGAATGCGGCCTTCAAAAAAAGCCTCTCTTGGGAGCCACCTCCCCGTTTTAGCGGAGGCTTCGAACTCCCTTTCCTCCAGGTCCCGCAGCTCGGCCTCGAAAAGTTTTCCCCCCTTTTCGCGGCTAAGCTGCGCTTGAAGTCGAGTCAGCCGGAACCCGCTGTCCAAACCTAGATCCTGGTCGAAGCGTCGTTTCGCTCCGTCCACATCCACGAGCCGTAAGCCCAGGCCGAGCCGGCCTCCGAGAGTCCAGGGGGAGCCCTTCCCCAGGGGAAGTTTTCGATTTGCCTTCCGAAGGGCCCGCTGAAGCTGCTTCCGTTCTCGGAGATCCTGCGCCTCTTCGCGGCTGGGGTGGCTCAGTTTCGCAAAGCTCCCGATGAGGAGGAGGTCCTTTCGCTCCGGAGTTGCGTGGCAACTACCGCAGGAGGTCAATCCCGCGCGGGCCTTAGAGGGGCTCTCCTGGTGCCTGCGCCCTTGTTTGTGGCAGGAAAGGCAGGCTTGATTCTTGGGAGGAGCGGGGGCGTCGCTGAGCCTCTGGGGAAGAAGGTCCGCATGGAGGCTACGCCTGAAGGATTTGGCCGCGCCTGGGTGGCAAAGATTGCAAGAGAGGCTCTTGTTCGGGATCTGGGCTGACAGAAGACTGGCCAGGAAGAGCAAGGGGGTAAGACCAAGCCAAGGGAAGGCAAGGGGAGCCCCTGCGAGAGAAGAGAGGGAGCGGAAGTTAAGAATCATTTGAGGAAGTTCCGATTTCGGTTGCTCCCGTGGATTTTGCGGTGACAAGTCAGGCAGTTGCGGAACTTGGAGCCCGCACTTTGATCGTGGAAGGAGGGGAGGTCCGCGTGGCAGCTTAGGCAGGTGTCACGGGCGGTTCGCGCTTTGAGCAACTTGGGGTTGTTGCTTCCGTGGGGTTTGTGGCATGCGAGGCAGCCTTCCCCCTTGTCTGCGTGGTGCGGATAAATGAAGGGGCCCCGGAATTCCTTGTGGCAGCTCTTGCAAGTCTGTTCCATGCGGCGTCCTTTTTGAAACCCCACCGATTTCGTGCGGTGGGGATCATGGCAGGAGGAACAGGCCACGAAACTTCCCTCGATGGGGTGGTGGGTTTCCTTGCGGAAAGCCAGGCGAACCCCCGGATGGCAGTCCCCACAGCGTTTTTGGATGTTTAGCTTGCGTTCCCGCGCGTCGGCAGCAGGGGCGGGGGAATGGCAGGAAAGGCAGCCCAGCCCTTCGCGGGCATGAAGCCCGGAGGAGAAGCCGCAGATCTTTGCCTTGCCCCCATGGCAGCTCAGGCAGGTCTTGTTTTGGGCGGGAATGGGATTCCCTCCATGCCGGAAGACAAGCTCCGGTTTTCCCCCGCTTCGAGCGTGCGCTTCTCCCCCCGGGTGGCAGGCCACACAACCGCGGGGCCTCTTCAGCAGTTCCCCATGCACGCTCTCCTGCAGGATCTTGGCTGCTGGGGCGTGGCAGCGCAAGCAGGTCAGGGGAGAAGGCCTTTGGCCATCCTCTTCGCCTCCCTGTTTCCCAGACTCTTGAGTGGGATGCTTCCCTCGCTGATGGACGGCATGGCAGCTTGTGCAGCGCATGTTCCCCTTCGCCCCCTTGGAATCGGAAATCCCCAGGAGCGGGTTCTTCCGTCCCTTCCAGTGGAAGGCCAAGGGGTCCACGCCCGGATGGCAGGCCCGACAGGTTTCGATCCCGTCGGGGGCCTGATCGGGGCGGCTGATCTCTCCCCGATCGCCCAGGCTCTGGACATGCCCACTCCCCTTTCCGTGACAGGCCTCGCAGCCGCCCCTGGCCCGAAAGGCCTTGGTCAGGAGGATCCGATGGGGACCCGCCAAAAGGTTGGCTTCCTTGCTGACATGGCAGCCAAGGCAGGCTTTGACGCCTACAAAGCTCCGGGAGGCGAATTGAACACGCGAAGGGATGGAAGGCTTTGCCGAGTTCGCCGCAGGCTTTTCCGCATGCACGCTGTGACAGTCCGTGCAGCGCTTGCCGCCCTTCAGAAGGTCCTCGATCGGCCCCCCGTGGCCTCGAAGCTGCTTCTCATGGCAGGTTCCGCAGAGTTTTCGCTGGGCACGGGGAGGGAGTTTTTTGGGAAAGGTAATCTGAGAGGGTTCCTGCTCATCCGCGTGCAGCTCTCCCGGCCCGTGGCAGGTCTCGCAAGCGTGGAGTCCCTTTTGGCGCTGGATGCCGTCGTGCCGGGATTTCGCGAAGATCGTAGCTTCGTCCACGTGGCAGTCCGCGCAGGCCTGCCAATCGTCCAGGTACTTACCTCCTCTCTTAAAAGGGGCCGTGGGTTCCTGGCCGTCCTGCGGCAAGTTCCAAGAGCCCAGGCCGAGAAGCAGGGAAGGAAACAGAAGTGCGAGATAGAATCGTAAACCCATGCAGTGTCCTGATTCGGGAGGAAGGTCAAAAGAGAGAGGAATTGCCGCTTTGCTGAGAAGGCTTCGCTATGATAGCCCCCTTTGTTCGTGAGATCCCCCTTCTCCCAGGAAACGTAGAATGGACCGACGGAAGTTTTTCCTCCTTACTTATGGCTGCCAGATGAACAAGCTCGACTCGGAGCTGATCGCGAGCCGGATGATTCAAGGAGGCTTTGAGGAGACCGACCGAGAGGAAGAAGCGAGGATTTTGCTTCTCAACACCTGCTCCATCCGTGAGAGCGCCGAAGATCGCGTTTGGGGACGCATTGGTGCCATGAAGGCCCGCAAGATGAAAGATCCAGGGGTGGTCATCGGCATCCTGGGCTGCATGGCGCAAGAGCACCAGCAATTCCTCAGGGCCAAGATGCCTCACATCGATGTGGTCTGCGGGACTCGAGAATTCGGGCGGATCGACGAGCTGGTCAAGGAAAGCATGGAGACCCGCAAAGGCGTTGTCGCTACCGGGGAAGGGGGAAATGGGGATCTCGTACACCGAGAAGTCGGGCAGCGTCCCATGCGGGCGCAGGCCTTCGTCAATATCATTCGGGGATGCAACATGCCCTGCACCTACTGCATCGTGCCCGCCACCCGAGGCCCTGAAGTCAGCCGCCCGGTGGATGCCATCCGCGAAGAGGTGGAACGGCTCGTAGCTGACGGAGTGACAGAAATCACCCTGCTCGGTCAGACGGTCAACGCCTATGGCCATGATCTCGAGCGCGGCACCGACCTAGCCCTCCTGCTCCGGGAACTCCACCAGCTTCCTGCCTTGCGCCGGATCTCCTTTGTGACTTCGCACCCTTCTTTTTTAACCCCCCGCCTGATGGAGGCCATGGCCGCCCTCCCTCGCGTGAGCCGCTATTTCCACCTCCCCGCCCAGTCAGGAAGCAGCAAAGTCCTGAAGGCAATGAAGCGTGGTTATACGCGTGAGCGCTACCTCGCCCGCATCCGCGATCTCAAGAGCCTGATCCCGGACATGGAGTTTGCCTGCGATTTTATTGCGGGCTTTCCGGGTGAAACCGAGGAAGACCATCGGCAGAGTCTCTCTCTGATTGAGGAGGTCGGCTTCTCTCAGTCCTTTGTTTTTAAGTACTCCCCGAGGAAGGGGACGGTCAGTGCCGATTTCCTCACCGATGACATCCCCGAGGATGTCAAGGCCCGTCGCAACCAGGAATTGTTGCAGGTTCAGGAGCAGGTTTCTCTCGCCAAAAATAAGGCCCAAGTGGGAGAGGTCCGGGAGATCTTGGTGGAGGGTCCCAGTAAGAGGCGCAAAGATCGTTATACGGGGAGGACCGCTCGCAACCGCCTGGTCCACTTTGCCAATGAGGACCCATCCCTTGTGGGTCGTTATGTCCCGGTCGAAATCATTGAAGCTCAGGCCCACTGTCTGATCGGCGAACTGCGGGAGGAGACTCGAACTCTTCAGGCGGGAGAGGACGAATGGCTGGGGATGCGGAACCGCGAGGGAATGGGCCGATGAAGGAAGGGGAGGAGGCCTCTTTCTTTGGGGCCTTGTTGGATGAAGCTGGGGATTTGGCCTTGGGGAGTCTCTTCGAGGGGAAGGCCTGGGTGGCCCCCAACCCAATGGTAGGGGCGCTTGCCTTGGAGGGGGATCGGATTATGGGAAGGGGCTTGCACAGGGCCTTCGGCCAAGCCCATGCCGAGGAGGAGGCCCTCCGGGAGGCCCTGGAGGCCGGAGCAAGTCCGGACACCTTGGTGGTGACCTTGGAACCCTGCTCCTCCAAGGGCGGCGAAAAGAAGCGCCCTCCCTGCACCGAAACCATCCTCGCATCCCCAATCAAGCGAGTCGTGGTCGGCCTCGAGGATCCCGATCCTCGCCATCAGGGGGAGGGCTTGGCTGCCCTTCGGCGAGCAGGCCTCAAGGTCTTGGGACCCTTCCCAAGTCCCTCCCTTCAAGCTCTTTTGGATCCTTTTCGCAAAGCCCTTTCTCTTCAACGACCTTGGGTGATCGCCAAGTGGGCCATGAGCCTGGATGGCAAGACTGCGACCCATAGCGGCTCATCGAGTTGGATCAGTGGAGAGCAGTCTCTGGATTATGGCCATCGTCTCAGGGCTTCCTGCGACAGTATCATGGTTGGGTATCGGACTGCTCTTCTGGATCGTCCCGTCCTCAGCGTGCGCCGCGTTCCCGGCCCCTCTCCGCATCGCTTTGTGATCGACCCCAAGCTGCAACTCCCCATGGACGGCCCCCTGTTTCAGACTTCTTCGATCCCCACAACAGTCCTCTTTCTCGAAGGACAAGGAGAGCGGGCCAAGGAGTTTGAAAACCAAGGCGTCGAGTGCCTGGCGGTTCCACCTCTCGAACCTTCAGGCTCCGTTCTCGATTTTTCCAAAGCTCTTGGTCTTTTGCACAGTCGGGGGATGCGCCGCCTCCTCTTTGAGGGAGGAGGGCAAACCTTGGCCCAGCTTCTGGACCAAAATTGTGTGGACCAATGCATGGCACTCATTGCTCCGAAACTCGTAGGGGGAAAGGATGCCCCCAGCCCCTTGGGCGGCAAAGGAGTGCAGGAGATGGATCAGGCCCGGCAACTGAGTGGGACCTTTCGCTTTGACCTGGGAATGGATCTTCTCATGGGAGGGTTCCTCCTTTGAGGATTCTCGCTGCTTGCCTTCTCCTGTTTGCTCTGTTTGCCTGTGGCTCTATTGCAGGAACCGAACTCAAGGTTCCAAAAATCCCCAAGGGAGGGTGGGCGGACCTCCCCGACCTGCCCCCAACCCGGGCGAAGGTGCGCCTGGCAGCGCGGCTCCTCCGCGAAGGGAAACAGGAGCAGGCCAGAAAGCAACTCCTTGATATTTTGGAGCAGTATCCCCTCTATGTGCCGGCCCATAGGGTTCTCCAAAACCTGGAACTGAGTCAGGGGCATGCGGGGCGATCTTGGACCCGATTGCTTCGTTTGGAACAGCGCTTCGGCGAAGGTCCCAGCCTCCAGTATCTCAAGCTCCGTCTCGCACCCTCCTGGTTTCAGGGTTCCGAGCGATTTGCGAAGGAGCTTTCCCGCTTTCCTGGGTCTTTTTGGCTTCGGTATGGATTGGCATGGAGTCTTCTTCGCGAACATCGAAGAAGGGCAGCGGCGACTCAAATCCTCCCCTTAATGCGCCGCAGTGGGAGTTTCGAACCTGAGGTCTATTTGCTTGCTTATCGAATTGGAATCCAAAGCAAGCTTAGACCTTTGCTCCGTTCGGTTTATGCGAAGCATCCGGAGGACGGAATCCTCGCCGTGCTTTCTTATCTTCTCGGGTCGCGGCGATCCTCGGATCTTCTCACGGCATTGGAAAAAGAACCGGAGCGGAAGGAGACCGCCCAGGCGCTCTTGACTTCCCTCTTGAATCCCCGCAAGCGCCAGGATCTCCTTCTTTTTCTGGATGCGCATCCCAGGATCCTTGACACTCTCCAGGGTACGGCCTCGGCTCCGGTCATCTCTCTTCTCTTGAAAATGGAGGGGAGGCCTAAGTTGGCAGCCGAATTTGTTCAGGGCATGCTCGCGAAACAGCGAAATCTTTCCAACCCTATGAAAGAGGACGGGATCCTCTGGAACCACCTCCATCAACGGATGCGGGAACTTTTTTATCAGGGAAAGGCAAGAGAGGCGATTTCCCTCTATCGAGAGCAATTTTCTCAGTTGGTAAATCTCTTCTTTTCTCGCCAACAATCTCAGGACTCTTCTTTTTTCGGGCCTCTTCTAGGTCTGCTCGAAACTTGGAAAGATAGGACCGGGACAGAAAGAGGACTTGACCTCATGCGCGTGTTGATGCAGGTCGGTTGGGTGGGGGAAGCTGAAGCTTGGGGACGCTTTCTTCAGGAAAAGGCCTCGCTCACCCCAAAGCAAGAAAAAGCCCTCCCCTTACTCCTTCAAGAAGCTCGGAACTTTCTTTTGTTCCGCTCGGCTCTGGTGGAACTCTTCAACGGAAAAGGTGCTCCCCGCAACTTGGCTCAAGCAGCAAAGGGTCTCAAGAAATTATCCAAGAAGATCCTTGGGACGGACGTGGTGGGAAGCCCCAAGGTTTTGGACTTTGGAATCTTGGGGAGTCTCTGGTCTCCCTTCGGGCCGGGGTTGCCTGAATTTTTTTGGCAGCATGGCTTCTATATCCTCCTGGGAAGGCCCATTGGAACTCGAGGGATCTCCGTTCTTTTGGCGCGTCGCCTCGGATCCCGTCGTGTTCACCCCAGTGCATCACTTCCGTTTGAAGATGGAGTGCGAGAAGTGCTCCTGGAGGAAAAATCTTTTTCCAACCGCATGGATGAACTTAGCGGGACCCTTGGAGTCGCTCTTTGGGATCATTACATCCTGGATGTGGATCGAATGATTCGTTTTCTTCCCGTGTTCAAACGAGAAGGTCGGGAGATCCTGGAGGATCCCTTTCCTCGAGTGCCGCCTTTCGATATGAGCCGCCCTTGCCAAGTCTCTGTCAAGCTCGCTTTGCGGGTTGTGGACCGTCATCCAAGGGACCTCTTCAAGGTTCTCCTGGATTCCATAAGGACGCATGAACAAGCCCATCTTGTGGATTCCCACCGGATGATTCCCCTGTTCGCCCACCCCCTCCGGGCCCTTCGTTTGTTTTTCGATGCGGGTCTTTCCGGGGCCTGGGTTCGAGCCAATCTCGAAGCAAGGGCTGAGGTCACCGATTTGAGCAAGGGACCCGATCCAATTTTGAGCCTCGCCTGGATGTGTACCTTCCTCGATGAAACGGGAGGAGGGAAGGACAGCCCTCATGGCAAGGGCTATCGGCGGTTGGTGCTCAAGGTTCTAAAGCTCTGGAAGGCCGATGGCGCCCCCGGAGCCTTGGACCCAGGCTCCAACCTGCTGGCCCAACTCTACCTGATTCCGATCCATGCTTTGCGCCGTTACGCAAAGATCGTTGCCGCTGATGAGCTGGGCCACTGAACAGAACAAGACCCCCTTCTCAAGAGGCTCCAGCTCTTGCCTGTGTTTTTAATAAACCTGGAAGATGGTCCCGTAAGGAGCGATGAAGTAGGGGACATCCGAATCGGGATCGAAGCTGACCGTTTGATTTGAATAATCGTAAAGGGCCAGGAAGGGCACCTTGCTCGCATTGTATCCCTTGCCGATCACAGTCTTCCCGCCTTGGGAGAAACGCATCCCTGCGCTGTTGTAAGCGAGATCGATGACTCCAAACTGAAAGAAGAACTGGAGCCCAGCGAGCTTGGGGTCAGGAGGCAGGGTGATGGGGACCGAATTGATCCTTCCCAATGGGGATCCATCTGTGAGGCGCGGGGCAACAACAAAGAGATCTGTATAGATCGAGCAACCTGTGGTTCCGATTTTTGCAGGAAGGGGAACCCCATTCCAGAGCTTGTCACTCAGGCCGAACCAGGCGATCCCGGCTGCCTTTTTTCCGGAAACTCGGGAGTAACCATACATCTCGAGAGGGCCCGAACCGGGGAAGACCTTGGTTCCAAAGACCTGGAAATTCGAGGGGCAACCGGTTCCAAAAGAGGTCACAGACCCGAAGGGAGAGGAGACATTGGAGATCAATTCCGCGTCCGTATGCCAGAGGTTGTCCTGGTATTTGGATGCATAGGCCTTGATGTCCACAACGAGCCCGTCGGCGGCCGCAACAAAGGGCGTATCGAAAACGAAGTCAAGGATGAAAGGCGCTGGCTTAGCCGCGCTGGGTTGGAAGCGAGGAAAGTTGATCGTGGTCTTTTTGAGGACCACCTTTTTGTCGCTTCCATGATTGGCCTTGAAAGAGGAGACATTAGGGAAGGGGGTGGTCCTCACACCCTTGGTTGAGATCATGATCTCAATTTGGTAGGAGTGTCCCGTGAATGATTTGGGAACGGACATGTCCGGACGAACTTTGAGTCCCGTGATCTTCTTGCTTCCAGTCCAAGGAAGCACAGATTTGTTATAGAGGTATTGGACCCGGGCTGGGGCATAGCGGAAGGATGGCCAGTGAAACCAACCCGCTTCTTTTTTATCAAAGCCTTTTGGGACCGTGTTGGATTGGGCTGAGAGGGATCCAGTGAGAAAGCTGCCGGATCCGAGCAAAACCAATGGAAGTAGAGAGACGAGAAAAGAATTGCGCATAGTTATTTTCAAGGTTGCGAGTTTCGGAGGGAACTACTGAGAGAGAAGTGTACTCCAAAGGAGCTACTGGGTGCTTAGTTTGCAGCAATGGGGTGGAACTCGCAAGGGGGTGGAGAAGAGTCTTCGTTTGGGTGCAAAGCATGGGGGAACTGTTGGATTCTTTCCTTATTACCGGGATCCTCGTTGTAGAAGTAAAACTTTTATTGTTTTAAGGAGAATGCTGAGGTCATAGAGAAGGCTCATGTTTTTGACGTAATAGAGGTCATACATGAGCTTTTCCTTGGCGTCCTCGATCGAGGCCCCATAGGGGTAATTGATTTGAGCCCATCCGGTGAGACCGGGACGAACGGTAAGGCGTTCGAGGTAGTAGGGGATTTCTTTGCGCAGTTGGTCCACAAAAAAAGGTCGTTCTGGCCTCGGTCCTACAAAGGACATTTCTCCCAGAAGGATGTTCCACATCTGGGGAAGTTCGTCCAAGCGCGTCTTGCGCAGGAAACTCCCGATTCGGGTGACTCTGTCATCACTGCTGAGTGCCCAGACGGGTCCGGTATGTTTTTCGGCTTCGGCCCGCATGGTTCGAAATTTCCAAACAACGAATTCATGTCCATCCAGGCCGACTCGGGGCTGGTGAAAGAGGATGTTCCCTTTGGAATCGAGGCGGATCAGGATGGCGATCAGAATGAGGAGAGGAGAGGAAACCAGTAAACCGATGGCTGCGAGGATGGCGTCAAAAGCACGCTTGATCCCCAGAGTCAGGCGTGACTTCCGGAAGCCTTTGGAAAAAATCAAATAGCTGGGTCTTAGGCTGTTGAGGCTGAGTTTGCCATGAATCCGTTCGAAGATGGCTTCCCGTTCTTCCACAAGGACGCCTTCCAAGCGACAGGCGAGGAGGGCGTCCACGGGGAGCTGCCCTCGACGGTCTTCCATGGACACGATGACGCGGCTGACTTTTTCTTCGGTTGCAACTTGGGGGAGCTGAGGGGGGGGGCCCAGGTAGAGGACAGGGAGTTTTTCGGGGTCCTTGGGGGGGTTGCCCATGAGACCGATCACTTCAAAACCAAGGTCGGGGCGTTCCTTAATCTCTTGGGCGAGCTCCCGGGCGAGAGGGCCGGTTCCCAAGATCAAGAGGCGTTCACCAAAGCGCCACTTAAAGAAAAACCAATGAAATCCGATCCGCCAGTAGTAGAGAAGGAGAAAGGCAAAGCCCAGGAGGAGGGCCAGTTTCCAAGTTTGCCCGGCCAAATCGGGAATGGTGGGAAAGAAGACCAGGCTGGGAACGAAAAAGGCAAGGATCGCCAAGGTGATAAAGCAAAAACCGGCGGCATGGAGGAGGCGATTGGGGAGGTCCAGGCGGTTTTGGGAGACACGCCAATCATAGAGATCATTAAAGGAGAGACTGATTTGGGCCAGGAGGGCGATGAGAAAGGCTGAGAGGACTCCTCTCCAGATTTCAACGGGGTTGGCTTCCCCAAGGGGTTTTGTGGCGATCCCTGGAATGGAAGCACCGAAAAACATCGTTGCCATGAGCAGGAAAGCTTCGGATCCCAGCAGAAGAAGGCGCCGCTTGGGGATGTGTTGTTGAAAGAGACGAATCATTTTTGGTCAGGAACCCATGCTTCTATCGGATTCCTTGTGGCGTGGACTTGGGCGAGAGCCTGCTGTTCGGGAGATCTTCATTCGGGTTGTATCTGGAAGTAACGCAGTTCAACAGCTCGGTTCTGGGAAAAACAAACCGCTCCAAGCAGGAGAGAAGGGTTCTTTTTTTTCATACTGAGGCTTTGGACCGCACGAAAGAGCCGCTGCAATTGTTTCTTTTGCAAATGGGATTCGGGGAGGGCGGACCGGGAGGACTTGACTTCCACCACAAGGCAGGAGCCTCTGCCCCAAGCGACAACATCCAGTTCAACGCCATTGTATTTTCTGTTGCGTTCAATCCGATTCCAGCCACGGTTCTTGAGATCCTGTGCCACCAGAGCCTCCCCTCTGGGGCCGAGTGAAAGCCCGAGGTTCGCCGCCTCTTCCGAAGGTGGCGCAAGGGGAACGCCTAGGGGGGGTAGTTTGGTCATCGGACCAGGTTGAAAGTAGTCGAGATAAGGCTCTGACCAGAGCCCCAAAGCTCAACTTCAACCGCCCCTCTTTTGGGGCAGCTCGGCCTCCCGCGCCGGCACCCTCCCGATGGCCGCGCGATCCAGGGTCATCCTCTGGTTGCTGTCATTGCCGAACTTGATTGTGACTGTGCGATCATCCAAGGAAACCACTTCTCCGTGGATACCACCGGTCGTGACGATCTTGTCGCCTTTCTTGACGCTGGCCAGGATTGCCTTGCGCTGCTTCTCCTGTTTTTGCTGGGGGCGAATCAGGAGAAAGTAAAAGAGGATTCCCGCTCCCAGGAGGAGGGGGAGGTTGCTTAAGCAAGGATCGAGACCAGGCGCCTTCTTCTTGGGGCTTCCATCCTTCTGGCTTCCTGCCGTGGCTGCACCTGGGCCTTGGGCCGCAGAACTTTGACCCATTGCGCCGGGATTTCCGGATCCGGAATCGTTCCCTGGAGCAGGGGAAAGGGACTTGGGAGTGGGAGCCTGTTGGTCCCCCTGGAGAAGGATGATGCCCTTAGGCTGGAAGAGGATTTTCATTGGGGAACTTTTCATGTTTTTTGGACCCATTCAAGAGCTTTCCGGGTGGCTTTTCACCAAAAACCCGGGAAAGTGAAAGGGGCCTTCTGGAAAAGAAAGGCGAACAGTATAGCTTTGGCTCCCCAATGAAACAGGTTTGGAAGCAGGAATGACAAAAATCCTTTGTGCCCTCTCCGGAGGGGTGGACTCGAGTGTGGCTGCCCAGTTGCTCCAAGAGCAAGGGCATGAGGTCATTGGGGTTTTCATGCGTAATGGCGTGGCCGAGAATGGGGGAGGATCCAAAAAAAAATCCTGCTGTTCCGCCAGCGATGCGAGAGATGCCTCAAGGGTGGCTGATGCCTTGGGGATCCCCTTCTTTGCCTTGGACTTTGAGGATGAGTTTGCAGAAATCATCGAGCAATTTGTTCAAGAATACCGAAGGGGAAGGACACCCAGTCCCTGTGTGCACTGCAACCAAGACCTGAAGTTTGGTCATCTTGTGACCTTGGCTCGAAAATTGGGGGCTGAAGGCATTGCCACGGGCCACTATGCCCGAATGCGGGAGGGGCGGATGTTTCGGCCCAGGGATCGGGAGAAGGATCAGACCTATTTTCTTTTCGGAGTTGACCCAGAGGTTTTGAACATGCTCTCCTTTCCCCTTGGGGATCTGACCAAGGCCGAAGTCCGGGAGCTGGCGGAGAAGGGCGGCTTGTCGACTGCGCAAAAGCCCGAGAGCATGGAAATCTGTTTCGTGCCGGGAGGGGATTATCGCAAGCTCTTGGTGGAAAGGGGAGGGCTCAGCCCCGGGCGTTTCGTGGATTTGGAGGGAAGGGATCTGGGACCCCATCTTGGGGTGGAAGCCTTTACGGTCGGGCAGCGCCGGGGGCTTCCGGCCTTGGGGACGCCGCACTATGTGATTCGGATTCATCCGGAAACTCGGGAGGTGGTTCTTGGACCTCGTGAGGCGCTCAGGGTCTTAGGTTTTGAGGTTGAAGGCCTCGTTTGGCATGGGAGCAGACCCCAGGCTTCGGAGCGGATCCTTGTGCAGATTCGGGCGCGACACAAGGCGGCTTGGTGCCGCTTTGTCGGTTCTCGGGGGGGAGGGTTTGTTGAGCTGGAAGAAGCCCAGGAAGCCGTGACCCCCGGTCAAGCTGCTGTGTTTTATAACAAGGAAGGCATGGTCCTGGGCGGTGGATGGATTGGCCTTGGGGCTTCGTTGGGGAACTCAGCCTAGCCCGAGAGAAACGCTCCAGTCCGCGGTGTGCTTCTGGCTGCGGGGTGGGAAAGGAGCTCCCCAAAACCCTTGCCGGGAACACAAAAAAACCCCCGAAGGGGTTTTTTTTTAAGCAATAAGATTCATGGGGTGAACCCCATGAATTCGTGCCGGTCGTGTTCAGGGAACACGAACTTCTGAAGCGGGTGAATCAAGCGCGCTTGACGGAATCCTTGAGTGCCTGGCCCGGTTTAAAGCCAACGGTCTTGCTGGCCTTGATGGTGATCTCCTCCCCGGTCTGAGGGTTGCGTCCCTTGCGGGCTTTGCGGGATTTCACCTGGAAGGTGCCGAAGCCAACGAGCTGAACCATCTTGTCTTTTTTCAGACCTTTTTTGATGGACTCGAGGACAGCGTTGACGGTGCGCTCGGCGTGGGCCTTGGTGCAGTCGGCACCGAGGTCATTTTGGACCGTGGCAATGAGTTCAGACTTGTTCATTATGTTTCTCCATGTAAGAGACGGAAGGCCGCCTAACCGCCCTGGCTAGTGCGGGAGATCCAGTATTTATCAGGGTTCCCGCCCGGACCGCAAGCCAAAACCCTCAAGTCATGGGAGGAATCTTCGCAAACTGTTCAAGAGATGCTTGCAAAGAGCCGATAGGAGGGAGGCGTCTCAGCCCTTGAACCCCTCGGTTTGAGGGTGAGACGCAATGGAAATGACTCTGAATTTTTCTTTTGATCCCTCAGAAATGTGGATGCCATGACCTTTTCTTGGAAACTCTTGATTCCTGGCCTTATGGGCCTCTTCCTCCTTAGCGGCTGTGGCTCTTCCACTGGAACGAGTTCAAGGGATTTTGCCCAGGCCGAGGGCTTAATGCGATCGGTGATTCAGGAGCATGTGGATCAAATCCCTTACCAGCATGGAAATGAGCTTTTGGCCAATCTCGTCTGGCTTAAACAGAAAGGTGAGATTTCTATTCCCTTTCTAATCAAGGCTTTGGATCATCCGAATCCGAAAATGAGATCCAGTTCGGCTTGGGTCCTTTGGCAGATTGGTGACAAAAGAGCCATCCCCTTTCTCCAAAAGCGCCTCAAGGATCCCAATCCCATTGCGCGCTTGGAAATCGCGAGATCTTTGGTCCAGCTAGGAGATTTCAGTGCCATCCCTCTTTTGATCGAAGGGCTCAAATCGGACACCAAGTATGTCCGTTTCCAGTGCATGGAGGCTCTTCGGACTGTGACGGGAAAGAATTTCGGCTTTGACCATTTGGCTGAGGATCCGAGTGTTCGCATGGCCTCGATCCAGAAGTGGGAGCAGTGGTGGAATAAGCAAAAAAGAGACCCCAATTTTTCCGGGAACTATAAAAAGAATTTGGCAAAACCGGGAAACTGAGCGGATCGAAGTCGGGGATCGAGGGCCAGAAATGGCTTCGATCCCATTCTTTGCTTGTCTGCTGGATGGACTGAAGCATCCGGGTTGGGCCCATCAAATCACCCTGTCTTCAGAACAAAAGAAAGAGCTTTGATGCTGGATTGAGTCTCGTCCCTCCTCCTCCCCCTGGGGTACAATCAAGTCCCAGGAATCGAATCAAGGAGGGGCGATGGCCAGTCTTCATTTTTGCGAGTTATGCGAAGTCTCTATTCCAGATAAAGATTTGGAGGAGAACTTAGCGGTTGCTTTGGATGACAAAACAATTTGCCAAGCATGCTTTGCCAGAGCTCTCGCAAAGGTCCCCAATCTACAACACAAAGATCCCCAAAAAACCGAAAGGGAGGGTGCCCCGCCCTTTATGCTGGCTTTTGTCCTCCTTCTTCTCTGCATCCTGGGAGGGTTCTGGTATCTCTCCTCCCGGATGAACGAAGGCTTTCGGGAGCAGAGCAAAACTCAGGGGAAAATTGTAGGTTCGATGGCTGCCTATGAGGTGCTGCTTCGAAAGCCAGAAAAAAAGGATGAGAGTCCTGTCTTTAAAAACGTTCTTCGCTTGGAGAAAAAGCTCCGGGAGATCCAGGGGACCCTCTCGGTTCTTTCGGTGCACTTCAAGAAAAAGGGGAAAGCAGCCCCTTCTTCCGGCATTGGCTTGGAGGGACAGATTCGGGATCTGGTCCAACGTCAATCTGCACTGGAACGAGGAATCTTTGGCTTGGAACGGAAGCTGACCCAAGCCCTTGCCGGAGTCTCCAAGGAGCTAAAGGCCCTCCGACGGAGATCCTTTTCCCTTCCCTCTTCTTCAAGCTCCGGAGCTGGTCCGCTTACCTTGGATCTCCCTGAAAAATTAGGCCGCTTTGTCGATGATCTGGAGGACACAGAAGTTTCCAAGAGGTGGACCGCCGTGGATGAACTGGTCAGTTCCGGAGACAAAAGGGTGGTTCCCTATTTGCTTCCCCGTCTCAAGGACCGGGATGTTTATATTCGTCGTCATTGTGCAAAGGGCCTTGGGAAGCTTGGGGACAAAAAGGCCGTCCCTGCCTTGTTGGATGCCTTGGAAGATCCGGAAGCCGTGGTTCGGCAGGCTGCGCTAAGGAGCCTCGAGAAACTTGCGAAGCGCAGCTTTTCCTTTGATCCCGAGTCCAGTGCTGCGAATCGAAGGCGTGCCCTTAAAGTCATTCGAAACTGGTGGGCAAAGAAAAAGGAATGAGGGGACTGTAGGATCTCAGGAGTCAGGCGGATTTAGAGCGAGTTACGAAGAGGCGATGAAAAAAGAAAAAGAAACAGGAAGAGGGCTCCGTCGGCAGCCCACCCGATCCAAGATTGTGGCCACCATCGGGCCGGCTTCCAACAATCCTGTGACGATCCGGGGAATGATGCGGGCAGGCGCGGATGTCTTTCGTATCAACTTCTCCCATGGGCGCCATGACCAGCATGCGCAATCGATCCGGGACATCCGGAGGATCGCTCGGGAAGAAAAAATCGCGATCGGGATCCTGGCGGATCTCCAAGGGCCGAAAATCCGTTTGGGGGCCTTTCGGGATGGAGAACCCTTTCTCTTAAAAAAGGGGGATTCACTGGAGATCGTTGCGGGAGAGAAGCTCTTGGGGGAACCCGGGAGGGTGAGCTGTGTGTATGACCAGTTTGCCTCGGACGTGGAAGTGGGTGAACGCATTCTGATTGATGACGGAAGCATTGAACTCAAGGTTGTCAAAATCGAAGGAAATACCGTTCACACAGTGGTTCGTTATGGGGGCCTTTTACGTCAACATAAAGGGGTCAATCTTCCGGGGACAAAGGTCCATGCTCCGTCTCTAACGGAAAAGGATCTTTTTGATTTAGAGTTCGCTCTGGCTCATCGAGTCGATTTTATTGCTCTCTCCTTTGTTCGTAGTGCCTCGGATGTGACGGATCTTAAGGATCGCATCCAAAAGCTTGGGGGAGATGTCGAGGTCGTCTCCAAGATTGAGCGGCCTGAGGCAGTCAAAGAGATTCGTGAGATCATTGCTGTGTCCGATGGAGTGATGGTCGCGCGGGGGGATATGGGGGTTGAGCTGGGTCCCGAAAAGGTGCCGGCGGTTCAGAAACAAATCATTGCCTTGTGCAATCAGGCAGCTATTCCCGTAATCACAGCCACCCAAATGCTCGAGTCCATGATTTCGAGCCCCCGCCCAACCAGGGCTGAGGCCTCGGATGTGGCCAACGCCATCTATGATGGGACATCGGCCCTCATGCTCTCGGCGGAAACAGCCTCTGGAAATTATCCGATCTTGGCTGTGCGGACCATGAACCGGATTGCCAGGGAGACTGAAAAGCACCTCTTTGATCCCCATGGGCAAACAGCCTTGCGGAGGCGGACGCGGCGGTTGGATAAGGGAGAGTGTAGCATTTCCGAGGCCACGGTTGTGGCGGCCGCAAGCGCTACTTTGGCCTTGGAGGCACGGGGGATCGTTGTGTTTACCGAGACAGGGCGGACGGCCAAATTGGTGGCGAGGGAGCGAATGCCGCAGCGCATGTTTGCCTTTACCCCACACCAACGGACGTTTTCACGCCTCTCGCTTCAATGGGGAGTGATCCCCCTCCTGACGCGAAAGGCGAGAACGGTTGCCCAACTCCATAGGATGGCTGAGGAGGATCTCCTCGAGAAGCATCTTGCGAAGGATCAGGACACCCTGGTGTTCATCGCGGGGCTCATGCAGGTCTCAGGGGCCACCAATACAGTTCAAATCCGAAAATTGGGGGAGGATCTCAAAGGCTGAGCTTTCTTGACTTGAACCCATGAAGCAAGCTGGCTAGGATTTTCGCCTTCGAATTTTTTGGGAATGGCCCCGAAGGTGGAGAAATGAAGGTAAAAATCCGTCGATCCAAGCTTAAGCGGCTCAAAAAGGTCGGCTTCCTCACAAGGATGAAGACCAAGGGCGGCCGCAAGATCGTCAAGCGGAAGATCAAAAAGTCCGGCAAATTTCGGGTGGGATAAGTTCCAAGGCAGCCCTTCCCGGGCTTTTGCTTTGCGCTTGAACGCAGTCTTCAGTACATCCTCTCCCGCCTGAGGTAGGGCGGACTTTTTACCCATGTGTTCCCAAGTTTTTTGAGTTCGCCGGGATCACAGGAGCCCTTCCGCTGGCTCCTTCAGCATCTGCATCCCAAAGTCTGGTTCCGGACCAAACAAAAACCGGTAGCTTTCTTCCTGATTTGGGCTTGGCACGGCATGGGAATCAACGCATTCTAGTCTGACAAAAAATGTGTGGCCGATTTACGCTTGCAACATCTCTCGATGTCTTACTTGAGATCTTTAAGATTCAAGATGTTGAGGAGAGCCTTCCTCCTCGGTGCAATATTGCTCCGACGCAGCAGATTTATGCTCTCCGAGATCGAAGCCCAAGATGCCTGGAAACACTTCGCTGGGGCTTGATTCCTCCCTGGGCTCCTGGCCCTGAGCTTGGGAACAGGATGATCAATGCCCGTTGTGAGACCGTGGCCCAAAAGCCGAGTTACAGGAGGGCTTTTCGCCGGCAGCGCTGTCTCATTTTGGCGGATGGGTTTTATGAATGGAAAAAAGAGGGAAGGGCACGGCTTCCTTTTTTGTTTCGGCGGAAAGATCGAAGGCCTTTTGCCTTTGCCGGGATTTGGGAATCTTGGTTTCCATCCCCCCAGGGTCCTCCTGAAAAAAGTCCCCGGGAAGGAGGGGAAGGGGAGGGGCCACGACTTCTATTGAGTGCGAGCCTCCTTACGACGAAGGCCAATGCCTTGGTGGAACCCATCCATGAAAGAATGCCGGTGATTCTCCAGGATGAAGAGAGCCAGCAGCTCTGGTTAAAAGGGCCTGCTTCCGTTGAGTTGCTCCATGCCCTGTGTCGGCCTCTTCCTTTGGAAGGGTGGCAGTCCTTCCGGGTGGACAAGAAGGTGAACAAGCCGGGTTACGAAGGCCCTGCCTGCATGGAAGCCCTGAAGGAGGAGGCCTAAATGGGGGGCAGGAACATGGATAGCCCCTTTGGGGAACAGGGACTAGTCCTTCCGGGTTTGTGTAACCTTCACTCCCACGCTTTCCAAATCCTTCTGTGTGGGAGGACCCAAGAAAAGGCGCAGGAACCGGGAGCAGGGCCGGATTCTTTCTGGACTTGGCGCGAAAGAATGTATGAGCTTGCAGGATCCCTTGACCCTGAGTCCTTGGAGAAGGCCGCTGCCTGGCTCTATGGCAGCCTCTTGGCACACGGATTTACCCATGTGGTCGAGTTCCATTACCTGCATCGTGGAGATCAAGAAATGGGGCTGGCCCTCCTCAAAGCCGCCGAGCGGGTAGGGATGGGGATCACCCTCTTGCCCGTCCTCTACCTGCATGGGGGGCCGGGAAGGGATCTCTCGGCCCGGCAAGTCCCTTTTGGGATCCCTGGGGGCCTGGAAGGGTATATGCGTGTGTTTGAAGAGCTGGAAGCTGCCGTGAGGGACAAACCTGAGCAGAGCCTGGGTTTTGCGCCTCATAGCCTCCGTGCGGTTGCACCTGAAGAGCTGCGGGAAGCCCTGGCCTTTTTTGTCCCGAAGAAAATCCCCATTCATATCCATGTCGCCGAACAAAGGAGGGAGGTCCAGGAGATCCAATCAGCCTATGGGGCCCGGCCTGTGCAATGGCTCTTGGAGAACGCTGCCGTGGATTCTTCCTGGTGTCTTGTGCATGCGACCCATATGGATCCATGGGAACGTAAGGAGCTTGCTCGATCAGGTGCAACGGTCGGCCTCTGTCCGACCACCGAAGCGGATCTGGGGGATGGGCTGTTCCCCCTTCGAGAGTTTTTGGATGAAGGTGGGCGGTTCGGGATTGGGACGGATGGACAGGTTGGTCTTTGCCCCGCCCAAGAGCTGCGTCTTTTGGAATTTGAGCAACGCCTGGCCAAACAGGAACGCAACGTCCTCACTGGAGAGAAGGCTCCTCAGACCCATGTCGGCCGCTTCCTTTTTGAAAGGGCGCTTGAGGGCGGAAGGAGAGCCGCGGGCCTGAGCCCTGTCTCGGGGAGGGGCGATGAGGAGGCCCATGACGAGGGCGATTGTTTCATTCTTGACAGGGGACACCCACTTCTCCAAGGCGCCAATACAGAGCAAGTTTTGGATGCTTGGGTCTTTTCGTTGGGCGAGGCGCTTGTCCGGGAAGTCTGGAAGGGGGGGCAGTGCCTGGTAAAGGAAGGGTGCCATGTTTTGCAGGATGAGTTGAATCAAGGATTACGCGAAGTAGGCAAGCCATGAATGAACCACCGTTTTTTGTGGATGCTGCCAAGGGGGAAGCCATTCCTCTTTTGGTGTCCCTACCCCACGCAGGCTGTGAAGTCCCTCCCGAGATCAGATCCCGATTCTTCGAAGAAGAAGCACGGCAACTTCCGGATACCGATTGGCATCTTCGGCAGCTCTATTCCTTTGTCCCCGAGATGGGAGCGGATCTCCTGTCCGGCAGGTTCAACCGCTATGTCGTGGATCTCAACCGACCCAAAGATGGGACCCCCCTCTATCCCGGGCGATCGGAAACGGAGCTGGTCCCGACTTCCACCTTTGCGGGTTTACCAATTTATGAAGAGGGTGACGAACCTCAAGCTGCGGAAATCGAGGAGAGAACGGAGCTCTATTGGCGTCCATACCACCGAGAGTTGGAACGGCGGCTTTTGAATCTCAAGCAACGTTTTGGTTACGCTCTCCTCTGGGAGGGACATAGCATCGTGAGTTTTGTCCCCAGGTTCGTACAAGGAAAGCTCCCCGATTTCATGCTTGGTGATGTTGAGGGGCAATCTGCCGCGTCGGAACTTTCCGATGCGGCCTTTCAAGCCCTGGGGGCCGGTCCCCTGGAAGCGGTACGCAACAAACCCTTCAAAGGAGGATTCATCACCCGGAAGTTTGGTCGTCCGGATGAAGGAGTCCATGCTCTTCAGTTAGAGATGCGGCAAGCCCTTTATATGGAGGAGATGCCCCCCTTCCCTTATGACAAAGAGAAGGCCCCGGCTGTAGCAGAGCTGATCCAAGCTGCGCTTGTAGCCTTTGTCGAAGCCTCCTATAAAAACTTGTAGAAACCTCCCTCAGAATCTTCTTAGAGGATTCTAGGGTTCTAAGACTCCCCGCCAACTTTGAAGGAGGTGGATGTAGTTAGCCCTTTTATAGATCTCAGGATTCGGGCAGCGGGAGAGGTTTAGGGCCCCGCGGGCTTGATCCAGGGATTTGTAGTCCATGTCCTCCAACCATTCGGACAAGCCGTCCCGGAGAGTTCCAAAGATGTGGGCGCCATGCTCAAGAACCGCCGAGACAAGCTGCACAGTGCAGGCTCCGGAAAGAATGGCTTTGATCCCATCAGCGGGCGTGTGAACTCCTCCACTAATGGAGAGATCCAAGCTTCGTTCTGAAGAGAGGATCCCGCACCAGCGGAGCCGGCTCAAAAGCTCCTTGGATTTAGAGAGGTGAAGGGTCCGGGTGCCGGCAAGGTTCTCGATGTCGTAATCGGGTTCAAAGGGCCGGTTAAAGAGGACGAGACCGGCGACTCCGGCTTCTTCAAGTTTAAGCGCGAAGTGGGGAAGGGATGTGAAGAAGGGGGAAAGCTTGACCGAAATGGGGATGTCCAGGATTCCCCGCAATTCCCAGACGATATCGCAGAATTGTGTCTCGATGTCCTCGGAGGATTGTGAGGCGTCTTGGGGAATATCGTAGAAGTTGAGTTCCAGAGCATCGACACCTGTCTCTTGGATCAGTTTTCCATACCGTAACCAGCCCCCCTTAGTCGTCCCGTTCAAAGAAGCAATGACGGGAATGGAGAGAGCTTCTTTTAATTGGCGGCAGTGGTCCAGATAGGGTTCGGGACCCAAGCTGAATTCATCAGGCATGGGAAGGAAATCGAGGGCTTCCCCATAGGCTTCGCGCGCTTCATCCATCGGTCCGAGAGTCGCGAGCTCCTCGGCGAGAATCTGTTCCTCGAAAAGGCTGTGCATGATCACGGCCGCAGCTCCTCCGTCTTCGAGGCGGCGCACGGTATCCATGTCATCCACGAGGGGAGAGGCTCCCACAACAAAGGGATGGGGGAGAGAAAGACCTAACCATTTTGTGTCAAGGTTCATTTGTTCTTGGCTCCGTCAGATTCGGAAGCGTTTTGGTCCGAGGGCAACTTGATCCCGGCGAGTTGTTCGAGGTAGGAGTATTCCTGGTTTACCACCCTTTGGGCCTCCTTTTGAAGATATTGGTATCTGGCTGGATCCATGCGTTGGACCATGCGGAATCGAGTCTCGTTCTCCATGAATTTGCTGATCGGCAGTTTTGGTTTTCGGCTGTCCAGCTTGAGAGGAGCTTCTCCTGCGTGAAGTTTTCGGGGGTCGTATCGATAGAGGGGCCAGAAGCCGGAATTTGCTGCAATGTTCATCTGCTCTGCACTATGGGCCAGGTCATAACCATGGGCCACGCAGGGGCTGTAGGCGATAATCAAGGAGGGGCCATGCCAGGATTCAGCTTCTCGGAAGGCTTCTACGGTCTGGTTGATTTTGGCGCCAAAAGCTACTTGGGCGATGTAGACGTGGTCATAGCTCATGGCTTCGCGGCCAAGATCCTTCTTGGGGATTCCTCTTCCTGCCACGGCGAATTTGGCTGCTGCACCCAGGGGCGTGGCCTTGCTTTGCTGTCCACCGGTGTTGGAGTAAACCTGGGTATCCATGACCAGGAGATTGACGTCCCGCTCCATGGAGAGGACATGGTCCACCCCGCCATATCCAATGTCGTAGGCCCAGCCATCTCCACCAAGAATCCAGACACTTTTTCGGACAAGATAATCCGCCACATCAAAGAGTCGTTGAGCCTTTGGGTTGTCCATGTCGAGCAAGGTTTTCTTGAGGTCCGCCACAAGAGATCTTGCTTCCCGAATACCGGCCTCTTCGCGCTGATCGATTCCAAGGAGTGCATCCACAAGCGAGGGACCTATGGGCTCGGCGAGTTCCTTGAGGAGGGCCTTGGCGACCTCTTCCTGGCGATCGACCGCCAGCCGAAACCCGAGACCGAATTCTGCATTGTCCTCGAAGAGGGAATTGGACCAGGCCGGTCCTCTCCCTTCTTCGTTGGTGCAGTAGGGCGTGGTCGGAAGGTTGCCTCCATAGATCGAAGAGCAACCTGTGGCATTGGCGATCAGGAGCCGATCCCCAAAGAGTTGGGTGAGGAGTTTGATATAAGGAGTCTCTCCACAACCGGGACAGGCGCCGGAAAACTCGAAGAGGGGTTCCAAGAATTGAGAGCCTTTTCCGTCCAGTCGCGCGATCTGTTCTCGATGGGGTTCGGGGAGCTCCAGGAAAAAGTCGAAGTTTTCTCGTTCTACCTCCACATGCTCCCTTTGAGATTGCATGTTGATCGCCTTGAATCTTGGGTTCTCTTTGTTCTTTGCAGGGCAGACCTCTACGCAAAGCCGGCATCCCGTGCAATCCTCCGGGGCAACCTGGATGGTGTACGCTTGCCCCTTGAAGTCTTTGCCCTTGAAGGTCAATGATTGGAAACCCTCCGGTGCTTCTTCGAGAAGGACGGGATCATAGACCTTGGCGCGGATGGCTGTATGAGGGCAGACAAAGGCGCATTGATTGCATTGGATGCAGATTTCCTTGTCCCAGATGGGGATCTCTTGGGCGATGTTCCGCTTCTCCCATTTCGTTGTTCCAAGGGGCCAGGTGCCGTCAGGGGGAAAAGCGCTGACGGGAAGAGAGTCTCCCTTACCGGCGAGCATGACTCCCGTGACACTCTTCACAAAGTCAGGAGCCTCATCCGGGATCGTGGGAGGCATGCGCCTGTTTGTCGTGACTTTTGCCGGGACTTGAACCTCATGAAGATTTGCCAGGCTTAGATCCACTGCCTTACAGTTGCGGCGAACGACTTCTTCGCCCCGTTTACCGTAGGTCTTTTTGATGGCTTTTTTGATTTCCTCGCTGGCCTGTTCGCCTGGAAGGATCGCTGTGATCTGAAAGAAGCAGGTCTGCATCACTGTGTTGATGCGGGGACCCAGGCCAGCTTCCTTGGCGACCTTGTAGGCGTCCACCACAAAAAAACGCATTTTCTTTGCGATCAAAGTCTCTTGGACTTCGAGAGGGAGCTGGTCCCAGATTTCGTCGGCTCGATAGGGTGCGTTGAGAAGGAAGGTTGCTCCCTCGGCGGCGCGATCCAACATTTCGAATTTATTGAGAAATTGGAATTGGTGACAGCCGACAAAGTTGGCGCTCTGAATCAAGTAGGTCGAGCGGATGGGTTTGGGTCCGAATCTAAGATGGGAGATCGTAACGGCTCCCGCCTTCTTGGAATCATAAACAAAATAACCTTGGGCGTAGTTGTCGGTTTGCTCTCCGATGATCTTGATCGAGTTCTTGTTGGCACCTACGGTTCCGTCCGAACCCAGACCAAAGAACACCGAACGCACGACTTCATCGGGTTCAATGTTGAAATTTGGATCATAAGAAAGGGATGTCTGGGTGACATCGTCGATGATGCCAATGGTAAAGCCCTGTTTGGGTTCATCCTTGGAGAGCTCCTGATAAATCCCATGGACCATTGCGGGTGTGAATTCTTTGGAGGAAAGGCCATAGCGCCCGCCCACGATCCGCAGGTTGTCAAAATTAGGCTTGAGTTCGGGGGGGGCTTGGTGAAGGGCCGTGAGGACATCCTGGTATAAAGGCTCCCCAAGGGAACCCGGCTCCTTGGTTCGGTCAAGCACAGCGATTCGGTCAACGTTTCGTGGAAGGGCCCTGGCAAAGGCCAACTTGGGGAAGGGGCGGAAAAGGTTCACCTTGATCATTCCGACCCTTTCTCCCTTCGAACACAGGAAATCCACGGTCTCCTGCGCGGTTTCCGCGCCCGATCCCATGAGCACCAAGACCTTGCTTGCGTCCGGATCTCCATGGTAAGTCACGAGGTCGTAACTCCGACCGGTGAGCTGTTCGAACTTGCGGAAGGCTGCTTCCAATTTGCCAGGGCACTCAAGGTAGAAATGGTTTCCCGCTTCCCGGGCTTGAAAAAACGTATCGGGGTTTTGCGCGGCTCCTCGGAGGACAGGGCGGTCGGGGGTAAGGGCCCGCATTCGGTGTTCGTGGATGCGATCCTCGGAAATCATGGCTCTGAGGACATCATCTTGAAGCTTTTCGATCTTCTGGATCTCATGGGAAGTCCGAAAACCATCGAAGAAGTGCAGAAAGGGAATGCGGGATTCCAGGGAGGCCACCTGGGCAATTAAGGCGAAATCATGGGCCTCTTGGACGGAGGAGGAGCAGAGGATCGCAAAGCCGGTCCCACGGCAGGCCATGACATCGCTGTGGTCCCCAAAAATGGAGAGGGCATGTGTTGCAATGGTACGGGCGGCTACATGGAGAGTGAATGCGGTAAGCTCCCCGGCAATCTTAAAGAGGTTTGGGATCATCAGGAGCAATCCCTGGCTGGCAGTGAAGGAGGTCGTCAAGGCTCCCGCTTGGAGAGAGCCGTGGACTGTCCCCGCCGCACCGGCTTCGGACTGCATTTCGACGACATCAGGGATGATCCCCCATATATTGGGGATCCCCTTGGCGGCCCAGGCATCTGCGTGCTCTCCCATGGGGGATGCGGGGGTGATCGGATAGATGGCGATGACCTCGTTGGTCCGATGTGCAACGGAGGCGACGGCTTCGTTGCCGTCGAGAGTGATGAATACCTTTTCTCCCATGAGAGTTTCTCCTGGTCCGAGGGAAGACTATTTATCGCCTATTTCCGCGGGAAAGGAAGGATGGAATCGGGGCAAAGAGTCGCAAGCTGCACGAAAAATTGGAGATCCTTGCATCCAAGGGGGAGAATAAGGGGATGGATGCAGAAAAAAAGACTGTGGGGCAGGATGAGGAAACTCTGCCAAGTTTGGTGAGCTTCTTTCGTTTGCGGGAGGCCCATGAGGCTCAAGAAGCCCTTTTCCACCAACACCAGTGTTGTCTTGTGGATCGAGAACTGGACCAAGCCCTCCTCCTTCTCAAGCAGTATCGAGCCCAAATCCTCAGGCATATGAGGGATGAAGAGGAGATCCTTTTGCCGCTTTATGAGAAGGGGCAGATTTTACCCGGAGGACAAGGGAATTATTTTGTCCAGGAGCATCGAAAGTTGTTGGATTTTTTGGATCGGATCAAAGATGCAATGGAGGTTCTGGCCCTTGCTGAAGGGGATGCATGGTACCGCGCCTTGTTTACCGTTTTGGACCTGGAGACCACCTTTAAAAATATCGGGGAACACCATGAGGCGCGGGAGGAGAAGTTTTTGTTTCCTGGTTTGGATGCGCTTGTCCCCAGGGAGGCGCGCCTGGGAATCCTCAAGCGTTGCAAGAGCCTGGCCTTGTAAAAACCTTCAAAGCCTTCTTAAAACGCTCCTCAAAAAAGCTCCTAAAAAATCTCGATGGGGGAGCGTCGAAAAGCTCTTTATCCCGCCATTGCCTTCATGAGGTCGTGGATCTCGTTTTCGGCCTGAATGGCAAGATCCGCCAGGCTGTCATCCTGTGCCATTTGAAGCAAAACCGTAGGTTTCACCGTCGAAAGGACGGTTTTCCCGTCCTCTTCCCAGAGCGAAATCCGGCAGGGCATAAACACGGAGATGGCGACATTGGATTCCAGAGCCTTCTGAGCGAAGGCGGGGCTGCAGACTTCTAAGACCCGAACTTCTCGATCAATGGGGAAGCCTTTTTCCTGTAACTTGGCTCTGAGATCATGCTCACCCAGAACACCCCACTTCCTCTCCTGGGCCAGAGAAGGGGTGGACATGATGATTTCGTCGAGTTTTTTTTCGCTGGTGAGTTGGATCAGCATTTGGTTCTCCGTTTTTTGTCGTCTGCTTTCTGAAGGATCGCGACTGGGGAAGGGGATAAACTTAATCCTATGGGAAATCAAGCGGGACTCAGCATTGGGATTGTCAATTACAATGGTTGCGTTCATTTTCCTGCGCTTCAAAAGGCAGTGAAAGCCCTCAAGGGGGAGGTGGATGAGCTGTTGGTCCTGGACAACGGCAGCACGGATGAAAGTCTCGCTTGGTTACAAGAAAACTGGCCCGAAGCAAAAGTCTTGCGACTGGCCCGCAATGAAGGTCCCAGCCCTGCTCGTAACGCGCTGCTTAAGGCTTGCTCAAGCCCCCTCATGCTCCTTCTGGACAACGACGCCCGCCCTGAGCCGGAAGCCCTCCAAGAACTCCTCCGGGTTCGGAAGTTGGCCGGGGAGCCTGCCGTTGTCCAATCCCGGGTGGTTTTTGCGGATGAACCCGACAAAATCCACTATGACGGGGCCTTTCTCCACTTTGTGGGGATTCCTTTGCTCCGCCATTTTCATGAAAAGCTTCCGGAAAAAGAGGCAGCTTTCGTCGAGGTGGATTCTTTTCAGGCGGTCTGCCTCCTTGTGGACCCCCAGGCCCTTCTCGCGGTCGGGGGGTTTTGCCCCCTCTTTTTTTTCCTTTTTGAGGACAGCGACCTCTCTCAAAGGCTCCGCATTCTCGGCGAGCGTATCGTTGTTGCCCAAAAGGCAATCACCCGCCATGGGGACGGCACCTCTGGGCTTTCTCAGCGGGGAGACAGCTATCCGAAGAAGCGTATCTTCCTCCACAGTCGCAACCGGCTTCTCCTGGTTCTCAAAAACTACCGCTGGCGGACCATCCTCCTCTGTGGTCCCGGCGCCCTCCCCTTCGAATGCGCCCAATTCGCTCTCGCCTGCAAAAAGGGACACCCATGGTCCTGGCTCCGTGGGCGCCTTGCTCTCTTGAGGCTCATCCCCTCCATCCTTCGCTCCCGCAAGGAGTTAGCAAGGCTTGTTCGGGAACGTGGAGTTCGCGTTCCCGATCGCGAACTCCTCAGGGCCGGTTCCTTTACCTTTCTCCCCAGCCTCAAGAAGGGTTCCTTCGCCGGCCGGGCCGAAGACCTCCTCGCTTCCCTCTGCAACCTTTGGTGGAGACTGGTCTCCCCATTTGTGTGAGCCGTGAACGACCCCTTTAAAACTATGGCCTTAATCCAAGGAAGGCCGGAGGGAGGGGAGACAGGAAGCTTAGAGGAGTTCGAAGGCCCCCTCGGGGAGGAGATAGAGGATCAGCATCCGCCCCCCTCGGACCGTGGGAACGTGAGTCGAGTCTTCTCCATACACAACCCAGCCTTCGGGTTGTCCGTCAAATTGAGGTTCCCCCTCCAGGGCAAGACAAAGATCGATTTCTCCCTTGGGGTGGCGGTGTTTGGGGCCAGGACCATCCATTTCGACGACATCGATGGAAAAGCCCCTGCGATCTTTTGCCAAGCGCCCAAACCGGATCCCGCCCACCTCCTTGGGAAGAAGATTCCCCTCCTCCCTTGCTTTGAGAAGGGTCTCTTCCAAGGCCGAAACAAGGGGGCCGTCAGAGGGAAAGACTTCCCGGAGCCGTTCCTGGACCCCTGCGGGATCTTTGAGGTCGAGGGAAGCAGCTACTTCCAGAATGGGGTCCAAGGCTTCGAAGATTTCTTCGGGATCCAAGTTGTTTGCGTTGGTTTGGCTCATCTGACGGTTTTTTGGAGGTTGATGGAAATGTGGATTTCAATCGATCGGTTTAAACGATGCCTTGCCCTCTCATGGCGTCCGCAACCTTGCGGAAGCCTGCGATGTTAGCGCCTGCCATCAAGTCGCCCGGGCGATCGAACTCATGGGCAGTCTCTGCCGCAACACGATGGATGTTGACCATGATGTTGCGCAGTTTTCCATCGACCTCCTCCCTTGTCCAGGCCAGCCTTTGGCTGTTCTGGCTCATTTCGAGGGCCGAAGTCGCGACCCCGCCGGCGTTGGCTGCCTTCGCGGGTCCGTAGAGAATGTTGTTTTTATAATAAACCCTGATGGCGTCCAGGTTGGAGGGCATGTTGGCTCCTTCGCAGACCCCTTTGCAACCTCCCATGATGAGTTGTTCGGCATCCTTGCCTTCGATCTCGTTTTGGGTAGCGCAGGGAAAGGCAAAGTCCGCGGGGACACCCCAGGGTTTTTGACCGGCGTGAAAGGTCGCCTTGGGAAAGGCCTTGGTGTATTCGGAGATGCGTCCATGTCGATTATTTTTGAGGTCTTTGATGAAGGCAAGCTTCTCTTCATCGAACCCGTCTTTGTCATGGATGAAACCCGAGGAGTCCGAAAGGGTCAGGCATTTGCCTCCCAATTGTGTGACTTTTTCAACGGCATACTGCGCGACATTTCCTGAACCGCTGACGAGGACTTTTTTGCCGGAGAGAGAATCGGAGTGGGCATGCAGCATCTCTTCTGCAAAGTAGGCACAGCCATATCCTGTTGCTTCAGGGCGGATCAAGCTTCCCCCAAAGTTTAGATCCTTCCCCGTGAGGACTCCCGGTTCATAGGAGTTTCTCAGACGCTTGAACTGACCGAATAAGTAACCGATCTCTCGTTTTCCTACCCCGATATCCCCAGCGGGCACATCTTTGTTTTGGCCGATGTGATGCTCCAACTCAATCATGAAGGATTGGCAAAAGCGCATGACCTCCAAATCGCTCTTCCCCTTGGGATCAAAGTCGCTGCCGCCTTTTCCTCCCCCAATGGGGAGCCCGGTGAGGCTGTTTTTGAAGATCTGCTCGAAACCCAAGAATTTGATGATGGAGAGATTGACGGAGGGATGAAAGCGGAGCCCCCCTTTGAAGGGGCCGATGGCGGAGTTGAATTGGACTCGGTAGCCGCGATTGACATGGACCTCCCCATTGTCGGACACCCAAGGGACTCGGAAAAGAATGGCTCTTTCGGGTTCGACAATCCGGGGGAGGATGTCGAGGTAATCTTCTTCCCGTTCCAAAAGCAGTTTTAACGATTGGAGAATCTCGTAGACAGCTTGATGGAATTCGGGCTGTCCTGGATCTCTCTTGAGAACGGATTGATAGACTTTGTCGATGGCTTCTTCAGTGTTCATGGCACCACCCAAAAGGGTTGAGAATGTTGCGGGCCTGGTTGGAATCCCGGCTCGTACGAAATAAAAAGGCAAATGAAATCAATGATCGTGTTTCGGCACTGTCCCTTGGATGAATGCAGTCTTGCCTCGAATGAGTCATGGCTTTTCTGCTCCAAATCGGGCTAACAAGCTCTCCTGGGCACTGAGGGGAGGGCTCCCCTTTTCGGGTTGGATGCGCTCATAATGGCCATCCGGCCCAAGAACCCAGGCCCAAAGGTTATCTTTCAAGTAGCAATCAATGGCCTCCGCCCGTACCCGTGCCTTCAGCTTGGGGTCAAGGACAGGGAAGCAGGTCTCCACCCGCCGGTAGAGGTTTCGTTCCATCCAGTCGGCACTGGAGAGAAAGACCAGGGGCTCTCCACCGTTTTCAAAAACAAAGGCTCGCGTGTGCTCTAAAAACCGCCCGAGGATGGAGCGGACCTGGATCGTTTCGGAGACTCCGGGGATGCCGGGTTTCAGGCGACAGGTTCCCCGGACAATGAGGTCGATCGGAACTCCTGCTTGGGAAGCTTTGTAGAGGGCCTTGATCATCTTGGGGTCGGTGAGTGAATTCATTTTGGCCTGGATCCTTGCGGGAAGGCCGGCCTCATGGTTTTTAATTTCGGTTTCGATCCACGCCAGGAGTCCTTTTTGGAGGTCGAAGGGGGCTGGGACAATACGTTCCATCTTTTGCGGGGTTCCCAATCCCGTGAGGAGGAGGAAAAGCCGCCGAACATCTTCGGTCATGCTTGGATCGGAGGTCATCAATCCGAAGTCGGTATAAAGGCGGGCGGTTCTCTGGTGGTAATTGCCGGTCCCCAAGTGAACGTAGTTGCGGAGTCCATCGCTGTCCCTGCGTAACACAAGGGCCATCTTGGCGTGCGTTTTGTAGCCCACGACCCCGTAAGCGACATAGGCTCCTGCGTCCTGCAGCCTCGTGGCGAGGTCAATATTCGCCCGTTCGTCAAAGCGGGCCATCAACTCGATGACCACCGTGACCTCTTTTCCGGCAAGAGCGGCGGTCTCCAAGGCATCGATGAGGGCCGAGTCGGATCCAGTCCGGTAGAGGGTCATCTTGATCGCGAGGACATTGGGATCTTCGGCTGCCTTCTTGAGAAACTCCACCACAGGAGCAAAGGATTGAAAGGGGTGGTGGAAGAGAAGATCCTTTTTGCGAAGCAGATCAAAGATGTCGTGGATACCCAAAATCTCCTCAGGGACTTCCGGGGTAAAGGCCCGGAATTTGAGGTCCGGCCTCGCGACCAGATCGGGAACTGACATGAGGCGATGTAGATTGACCGGGCCGTCAACCTTGTAAATGTCATCAGGTTTCAGACCAAACTGGTGCTGAAGGTAGGATGTGATCGTATCCGGGCAATTCTCGGCGACTTCCAGGCGCACAGCATCTCCGAAGTGGCGGGAGCGCAGTTCCCCCTCCAGGGCATGAAGGAGATCATCGACTTCCTCCTCGTCCACGAAGAGATCCGAATTGCGGGTAAGTCGAAACTGGTAGCAGCCCTTGACCTCCATTCCCGGAAAGAGATCCCCCACATGGGCGTGGATGATGGAGGTCAAAAACATATAGTCATAAGGACCTCCGGCAACCTCCGCTGGGAAAGGGATAATCCGGGGAAGAGCCCGGGGAGCCTGGACCACAGCAATCCCATGGTCCCGACCGAAGGCATCGGGGCCTTCGAGGGGAACAATGAAATTGAGGCTCTTGTTTTGAACCCTGGGAAAGGGATGAGACGGGTCGAGGCCCAGAGGGGAGAGAAGGGGAAGGATCTCGTTGTGGAAGAGTTGGTCGACGAACTCTTTTTGGGTCTTGTCCCATTCGTCACGTCGCAGAAAGCGGATCCCTTCTTCGGCGAGGGCAGGAAGGATGTCGTGATTAAGGCTCTGATACTGGGAATCGACCAAGTTGTGAGCTTTTTGGTGGATCCTCTCCAGAGTCTGCGTCGGACTCAGATTATCGGGTCCTGAGTGTACGCTGTGGTGAAGCTCACGTTGCTTGAGCCCCGCGACCCGGATCTCGAAGAACTCATCCAGAACCGCGCTTGTGATGCATAAATAGCGGAGACGCTCAAGTAGAGGAACGGCCGTGTCCTTTGCTAAGGCGAGGACACGGCGGACAAACTCGAGCTGGCTGAGTTCGCGGTTGAGGTAAAAAGAGGGATCGTCAAGGGAAGGCTCCAATTCCCCTAAACCCCGAGGGACGTCATCCATCTGCTTGCCCTGGCTCAAGGAGTCTCTCTTGAATCCCAAAATGGAGGTCTACGAACGAAAGTCCGCAAACAAACGCAAAAGAGACGAGCTCAAAGGGGTCGATGATCACATCGCTTTAGATGGTTCCTCGATGTCCCAGCCCTTTTCTTTTTCTCTTTCTTGGATTTCCTCGAGAGTCAGGGCTCCCTCCAAGGGCTCTTTCTTATCCGAGATCTGTTCACCTTGCTCCCAAAGCTCCGCATTTTTTTCGAGCCAGTCAGAGTACTCCTCGGGGAGTTCTTCTTCGGGCCATATCGCGTTGATGGGGCATTCGGGAACGCAGAGTTCACAATCAATGCATTCATCGGGATTGATGACCAGCATGGCCGGATCTGTGGTTTCGTAGAAGCATTCAACCGGGCAAACAGTGGCGCAATCCGTATAACGGCAATCGACGCAGCGTTCGGTGACAACGTGGGTCATGTGGTTTCTCCTAAAGTTTGTTGAATTCCCAGGGACCGAAAAATAGCGAGCCTCCTTGGGAAAAACAGAAGGAAAAAAGGGGACGGGACAAAATGTCGACTTCCATGCCCCTTTCCAGGTGGAGCCGAATGCAAAAGGATCTCGGCGCGCTATTTGCCAGGTTTACTGGGAACCGGGATTTTGTAAACCTTTCGCATTTCATCCAGGAGGCCAGCGAGGTCCTTACCATAGATCTTTTTAAGGGCGAAATCTTCTCTTTGATCGATGGGTTGTTTTCCCTTTTTTAAGCTTCGGACCAGGTTACGGATCCCATTGATGCCTCTCCGGCGCTGGAGGAAATGGAGGAGGACCAAGCTCTCCGCATACAAAACCTTGACCGTGTTTTCGTCCTGGATCTGAACAAAGGAGGAACGGAGCTGTTTGGGACCAAAGATCCCTGTCTGTTGTAAAATAGCAAGGTTTGGTTCCAGGGGTCGCTCCTCGTTGAGCTGGGCAAGGCCCTCGTGTAGCCAGGGGCTAGCATCCTCAACGAAGACATCCAAGAATGCATGGGTCAGCTCATGCTTTAAAACTTTGGATGCGTCTTTTTTGTTCTTTGTCCATGCGTCGATGGGAACACGGATTTTTCCATCATAGTAAGCAACGGTCCAGTTGGCCGGATGTTTGAGCATGGCAAATTCGTTTGTGTCGTAAGCCATCACCACCATGTTTTTTTGAGGGTCCAGGCCGAAAAATTGCACAAGTTCACCATAGGCCTGTTCCAGGTATTTAAGAATGTTCTTGGCTCTTCGATCTCCCCCTCCATTTGTTTCACGAAAATGGAAAGAGAAGTGGCTGCTCTGTTTGAGGCTGAAGAAGCGTTCAATCCCCCGATCCTGTCCCGTTTTCTCGAGGAGACGTTTGGGGCGGGGATCCTTGGGATTCACCTGCTTGGCTCGGCCTAAAAAGATGGCCGCCTTGTTGTAGCTGCGGCGCTCGTAGTAGAGCTTTCCCAGGGAGTAGAGGGCATCGAATTCATTGGGGTTGACTGTGAGGCAGCGTTTCCAAGAAGATTCTGCCTGCCTGAAGTTGCCCATAGATTTTGAGACTTCAGCCAGGGCGAGCCAGGTGCGGGTGTCCTTGGGGCCCCAAAGGGTCGCCTGCCGAAACTGGTCATAGGCCCGCCGCACCTTACCGGCGTTATGGAAGCTGAGCCCTAACTGGAGGCAGACTTCGGTCATCGCCTCGCGAAGGTCTTTGCTCTGGGGGGCCAGTCTGAGGCCTTCGGAGAGCAAGACCTTGGCCAGGGCATATTTCTTCAGTGCGATCGCCCTGTGCGCTTGGGACCCTAGTTGGGCGACCCGGGAGCTTTGGCCTTGAACTGGTTGTAAAAAGGGTCCGATGCCTGCAAGGATGATCGCAAGGAAGGCTTTGGACCCACAAGAACGCGTTTTCCCTTTCCCCATAGGGGATGTTTTCGGCTGAAAGGGGAAGAGACTTGGGTTGTGGGGAGGAGGCGCCCCGAGAGATCGATCTCAGGGGAGTTCCCATGAATTCTCTTCCGGGTTTTCTGGGGAGGAGTCTTGGGATCTTGAGTCTTCGGGGGGTGGGTTATCTTGGGCGCAGGGGCGGAGACCGGGGCAAAATCGGAGAACCGATGCGAGCACTCGAGAGTCCTTGAGCACATCTTCACGAAAAGGAAAGCTGCGGCAGTGCTCGGGGCGAAAGGGATAGATTTTACAGGAGGCTTTGCCGTCCTTGGATGCCAGGAAGGGACAGGCACCGCCTTGAGCTTCCTTGGCGAGAAAGTCTCCATCGGGTCCCTGGACCAGATAGAGGGACAGGAGCCCTTCCACCTTGAGGCCTAGGTGTGCCGCAATCTTGGGCAGCAGCTTGGCCTCCAAACGGACGCGCCCACCGGGCTGAGCGCAGCAGTTTCCGCTCCGTCGGCAGGAGAAGGAGAAGCCTTGAAGAGGGTTTTCCGGGAAATCGTCTTCCATCTCAGCGTCTCCGCCTTTTTTTTCGTCGCCTCCTGTGGGCGCTGAGGTTCTTGGCCTTGGTGCTTCCTGGCATCAGGGGGCGAGGCGCGGCAAAAGGGCCTGCCTTTTCCTGAAGGTCTTGAACCAGGGCCTCCGGGCCCGGATATCGAATCTCCCTGTCCTTGGCCATCATCTTCTCGATGAAGTAATGCAGCCTCGGGGACAGGTCCAGTGCACGGATCTTGGAGGAGTCCAAGGGCTGTTGGATCTGCCGGAGCAAGAGTTCTTGGTCGTCCTCTCCCTGAAAGGGCGGCTCCCCGACTACCAGATGGTAGAGGGTGGCTCCTAGGGCGTAGATGTCAGCCCGTCCATCCAGATCTCCGCGCCCTTCGGCCTGTTCCGGGGCGATGTAGGCGATGGTGCCTACCGTGGTTTCGCTGTCCTCGAGGCTGCCTTCCTGGACGGCGAAGCCGAGATCGAGAAGGACCGTGCCTCCCTCCTGCAGCAAATGAATGTTGCTGGGTTTGATATCCCGGTGGATGAGGCCCTCTCCTCGCAGGGCACAGAGGCTCCGTCCGACCGAATGGACAATGGCCAAGGCCTCTTCTTCGGGGAGGCGCCCCCGTTCGCGCAACTCTTCGAGCAGGTCGCGGCCCTGGAGCAGGTCCAGGACCAGGAAATAAGTCCCCTGATCCCGCGCCAAGCGGTGGGCCCCCACAAGGCCTTCGCAGGACAAGTTACAGAGGGTGCGTCCTTCTTCGAGAAAACGCGCTCTTTTGATCGGATCCCTTGCCTGCTCTTCCCGGAGGATCTTGAGGGCGTAGTTTTTTCCGTCCTGGCGGTCCTTGGCCTCAAAAATCCGGGCCTGTTTTCCTTCCCCCAGGAGGGGGCCAAGCTCATAACGCCGAAGCCTGGGGCGCTCGCCCACAGCGTTGTCCCAGAGGCGTTGGACCTCTTTTTCCTCCATGAGTCCCTTGCGGGCCAGGAGGGAGGAGAGACTCTCCTGACCGTTTTCATTCCCCCTTCGCTCACGGAGCGCTTCACGCAAACCCTCCTCGGGGAGAAAGCCACCATGGACCAGGCGGGCCAGGAACCTTGCTTCTTCTTTGTTCATCGGTGGATTCATCCAGGTTTCATGCTACAAGATGGACAGGCAGTTTCCTTTGGTGACCTTGGTGAAATGAGATCATGAGGATTCGAGTAAACGGAAAAGAGAGGATGGTGGAGGAGGGAAAGACCCTCCTCGCCTTGCTCGAGGGTCTTGGCGTTGTGCCTGGTCGAGGAGTTGCTGTGGAGAGAAACCGCGAGATTGTCCCCAGGGAGCGCTATAAGGATGTGCTCCTCCAAGAGGGGGATGAGTTGGAGATCGTGACCCTTGTGGGGGGAGGATGAGATGAGCATGAACTACCGAGATCCGAAAAACCCAGTGGACCGACCCTTACGGATCGGGGACCACAGCTTCAGCTCCCGTCTTTTGGTTGGGACCGGGAAATACGCGAGCTATGAATTGATGCGGGATGCACTTCTGGCTTCGGGAACCGAATGTGTGACGGTGGCGGTGCGCCGCCTCGATCTCGACGCACCCAAAGGAAAGAGTCTTTTGGATTCCTTGGACAAAGATCGATACACCCTCTTGCCCAACACGGCTGGATGTTTCACGGCCGAGGAGGCCGTGCGCGCCGCACGGATGGGTCGTGAGCTGGGCTTTTCGAACCTTGTCAAGCTCGAAGTCCTAGGGGACAAAAAAACCCTCCTTCCCGATGTGGTGGGGACGCTGGAAGCGGCTGAAACTTTGGTGGAGGAGGGCTTTACCGTCCTCGCTTACACATCCGACGATCCCATTTTCGCCAAGCGTCTCCAGGATGTTGGGGTCGCTGCCGTCATGCCCGCCGGCTCGCCCATCGGCTCCGGCCAGGGTCTTTTGAATCCTCTCTATCTCTCCTTCATCCTGGAGAGTATCGAGGTTCCTGTTCTGATTGACGCAGGAGTGGGGACCGCTTCTCATGTTTCAAGGGCCATGGAATTGGGAGCAGACGGAGTGCTCCTCAACACGGGGATTGCCGGGGCCAAGGATCCCGTTCGCATGGCCAGGGCCATGAAGCTCGCCTGCGAGGCGGGTCGGGACGCCTATCTATCGGGCCGGATCCCCTGTAAGCCCTACGCCACCGCCTCTTCCCCCATGGAGGGGCTTCCCGGCGAATGAAAGACGAGAAACCTAAGGCCTTCCCTGCGGTCGAGTCGCTTTCCGATCCGGAGTCCCTTCGTTCCGGGGTCACAGGCTTCGAAGTCCTAATGGCCTTCTTCCTGTTTTTCCTTCTTTCCTTCATTGCAGCCAATCTCTCTCGATGGCTTTTTGCAGGGAATGATGCCTCCAAGCACCCCTGGCAGTTGGCCGCTCTCCAGATCCCCGTGCATCTTTTTCTTGCCTTCAGCATTCTTTGGCTCCGCAGGTTCCATGGTGGAACAGGGAGTCAAAAGGCCCTCGGTTGGACCCAAGTGCCGTCCCCCCTGAAGGGGATCCTCAAAGGCATGCTCTGGTACCTCCCCATGGGATTCAGTTGGTGGACACTCGCCTTCCTTTATAGTTTAGGGCTCAAAGCCCTAGGCCTCGGCCCACCCAAGCAAGAGGTTCTCCAATTCTTCCTCAAGTCCGGAATCCCCCCCTATGGAATGGTTCTTCTGTGGATCACGACCTGTGTCACGGCTCCTCTGGCCGAGGAGCTTCTTTTCCGGGGAAGCCTCTTTTCCTGGCTGCGCGGCAAGCTGTCATTTTGGCCGGCAGCCCTGATCACGGCTCTGGCCTTTTCCTTTCCCCATGGGGGTTGGAAATTTGTCATCCCTCTTGGGTATCTTGCCCTCATGCTCGCCTGGCTTCGGGAACAATCGGGGAGCATCTGGGAACCCGTAGGTCTGCATGCCATGCACAATGCGACGACCCTCCTTTTAGTGACCTTGGTCAAGACCCAGCTCTAAACCGAGGCTCCAGGGAAATGCGCTAGGCCTTGGAGCTTTCGGATTGAATCCAGGCCAGGATTTGAGGCGCTTGCATGGCTCCGGATTTGCGTGCAGCTTCCCTCCCCTTGTGGAAGAGGATCATCGTCGGGATCCCCGAGATCCCAAATTGGGCGGCTGCTTGGGGATAGTCCTGGGTATTGAGCTTGGCCAAGATGGCCTTGCCCGCCAAGGATGCAGCGGCCTTGGCAAATTCCGGAGCCATCATTTTGCAGGGGCCGCACCATGGGGCCCAAAAGTCAATGATGACGGGGAGATCACTGCGTTGGATGAGTTTCTGGAATCGTTCGGGGTCAAGCTCCGCCGGCTTTCCCCCGGTAAGAGCTTGGTGGCAGGTGGCGCAGACGGGCCGGTTCCCCAGCTTGGCGGAAGGGACTCGGTTTAACTGCCCGCAATGGGCACAGGGGAGAATCAGGGAGCTTTCCATCATAGCTTTGTTTAAGACAAGGCTCGGAAGGGACAAGGGCGGGATCTTTGCGGCCGCGGGGAAGGGTTGTCTTTGCATGCTTGCGAACTCTTCCTGCATCCCCACGGGCTAACGGAGAAGGGCTCGACGAATGGGTGTCCCCTGAAGAAATGCCCGCCGCTGCCCAGGGGGGAGGTTGGCTGCGAGGCGTTCGAGGTGGCGTCGTCCCAGGCGTCGCCAACGCTTTGCCTCTTGGGGGTGTTGCATTTTGGCGTAGGCTTTGGAACGCACAAGAGCGATGCCCAGCTCCATGGTGGGGTCGAGGCTGAGGGGGCGGAGAAGCGCTCTGGCCTGGTCGAGAATGTCCAGAGCGGTCTCTGGGGAACCCAACTGGACAAGAACTTGGGCCAGGAAACGTTGGGCAAGGATGCTTGTATGAGGGAAGCCATCTTTTTCGGCATCACGGGCAAGGACTTCGGCTTGGGAGAGGGTGACGCCCCCAGTGCGAAATTGGGATTCGAGCTGGATGATTTGAAGTTCTCGCAGAAGTTGATTTTGGACGCTTTCTGTTTTCTCCCTTTCTTGGGATGCCAGTTTTTCCGCGAGCACAAAGGCTCCTCGGTAAAAGTGGAGAAGAGCTTGCTCAAAGGCAGCCCTCCTCCGCAGATAAGGGCTTCCCGGGTTCGCCAGGATCTCTTGGATGAGAGGGAGAGCCTCTTCCCTTCGCCCCAGCTCGAGGAGGAGGTGGGCGTGGTCGAGGTCGAGGCGTTGCAGATCGAGCCTTGAGCCGAAAAGCTCAAAAAGCTTGCGGGCCTCGCGGCGGTGTACCTCGGCCATCTCCGTTCGAAAGCGCGTTCCCTCAAGTTTTGCCAACTCCCGGGAGACTCGCGCAAAGCGGAGGCTTTGGCGTTCGCCATGAAGGGGAAGGAGATCGTGGGCTTTGCCGAGGAGGCTCAGGGCGGTTTTTATCTGTCCTTGGAGACTGAGAATCTGGGCCTCAAAGCGCAGGGCTTCGGCTGCAAACCCTGGGTCGTCGCTTTCTCCTTCGAGGCTGCGTTGGAAGAAAACGAGGGCTTGCCCCAAGTGCCCATGTTCGAAGGCGATCTTTCCTCGGAGGAGAAGGAGCTGCTGTTCTTCGGGACCTGCACCGAGGATGCGGGCTCTGGACTGTGCGCGGCGAAGCAAGGCGTCTGCCTGTTGGAGCCTGTCCTCTTCGAGGGCGACTTCGGCCAGGAGAAGTTCAGCCTCCAGGCGTTGCTGCGCATGGAGGGGGATCCGCGGTAAGGCATCGAGGTGGAGCAAGCAACGTCGGAGGAGGCGACGCGCTCGATGGTGTCGTCCGGAGCGCAGTGCTTCGCGTGCACCTTGCAACAGGAAGGGGATGGCCTTGTCGTGGAGCCCCGCTCGAGACCAATGGAGACCGATCCTGGAGGGAGGGGCATCGGTCTCTTCGCAAAGTGCGGCGGCTTTTTTGTGGAGCAAGATGCGGCGCTCGGGCGGAATGTTGTGAAGGATCCAGCGTCTCTCGGACAGGCGGCGGAAACGGATGCGTCGGGCGCTGGAGAGGATCCAGGCCGGATGGAGGGGAGCCAGGCTGCGGAGGGTATCCAAAAGTGGAAGTCCCAAGAGCTTTCCCAAGTTTTCGGGATCGAATTCGAGACCAAGGACGGCGGCCGCTTCGAGGAGGGCCTTTTCTTGGGGTCCCAGATGTGTCCAGGAATCTTGGAGGAAGTCGGCCAGGTCTGCGGAGAGCGGGAGGGGGGGATCTTC
>JALSSW010000161.1 GCA_026984035.1 Planctomycetota bacterium | reverse complement strand
CCGGGGGTTTTTTGGGAAAAACGCTTCTAGCGTTTTTAGGAGGGGCTTTAACTATTGGGGGGCTTGAGTCTTTGGGATTCACAAAAGCCCGGAGGGCTTTCGACCATAAAACCCGCGGACGGGTTTTCTACGGCCTTGCCTAAGGCATTTCATCGCTGAGGCAGAGGGGATGCCAGGTGCGGCAAACGGCACCATCCTGGTAGACGTCCAGGATCCCAATCGCCCCCGGAGGCATGGCGAGAGCGGGAGCACGGTTCAGCCCCAGTCCTAAAAGAAACGCTGCAAAGCCCTGGAGGAGATGGCCCCCTGCCACTACAGCCACCGTTTTTTCAAAAACCTCTTCCCGAAGGTCTTCCCACCACTCCCGAATCCGGTCCAAGGCTTCACTGAGACTCTCCCCACCAGGTGCGGCCGCCGTTCCAAAGGAGAGAAAAAAGCTTCGCAGCGCTTCGGGATCCTCCGCACGGATCTCCTCCCAGAGGCGCCCCTCCCAATCCCCGAGATCTTGGTCCAGAAGCCTTGGATCCTTTTCCCATTCGAGTTCGCGGTCTCCAGCAAGGGCTTGGGCAGGCTCGCTTGTCTGGGCCACCGGGGCAGCAAAAACACGATCGATGGCGATCCCATCCAAGCTCTGCATCACCTTGAGCCATTGCGAACGGCCCCGCCTGGCCAGCTCGGCCTCCGCCTGGCCGAGGGCTTGCCTGCAATAGGGATCAGCAAGGAGGGGATGGCGAATCAGAACGAGCCTTGAATGGTCTTTGGGATCATCGAGCATGATCCTGAGCCTGCCCAAACGGAGGCTTCTTCGCAAGAGCGAGGGAAAAAGGCGAGAGGCTTTTTCTACCTCAATCCCGGGGAGAGAGGCTATTCTCTTTCCATCCATCTTCCTTCCAATGGAGACCCCCAGTGTTCGAAATCCTTCAAACCGGTATTGACGGTATGGACGCCCTCCTCGGGGGGGGAATCCGTTATCCCGAGGACAGCGCGTCCTTCTCCTTTATTACGGGAGAAACGGGAACGGGAAAAACTCTCCTCGGCCTGGAACTCCTCGTGCGCGCCTGGGTCCAGGACGACTGTGGAGGACGGACTTTTCTCTTCTACTCCGTGGAGCAAAGCCCCAAGGACATCCAAAAAAAACTCGACTTCGATTTTGGTGGTTATTTCGGTGCGCCCAACGATGTCAGGGTCCTTCCCTCGGAAAACAGCCAAAAACTCTGCCTCGAAACTGATTCCCCCAGCGGCCCCCCCAATCGCCTTGTCATCACTCAAGCCAGCCCTGACCGAGAAAACAGTGGTTTTTGCATCGACATCGGCTGGATCGAAGCAGAGATCGGCAACTATGGAAGGGTCCGCCCCGTGGGCATGGTTTGCATCGACAATGTTGGCCTCCTCCTTACCGGGATGGACTACATCCAAAAACGCAGCGCTCTCCTCCACACAAGGCGTGAGCTCATGCGCAACCACATCCACGGGATTTTCATCCAAGAAGAAGGAGGTCGATCAAATGCCTCCATTCCCAGCGCGGAAGAACTCTCCACGGATCTTTTGATCCACCTCAGCTTTCGTGAAGGCTTGGACTTCAAGGCCCGGCTCTTCGAAATCCGCAAAGCACGGCATCAGTATTACTACCGGGGGGCTCACAATTTTTCGATTGCGGGCAAGGGAGTCCAAAGAGACCTCTACCTCGGCGCACGAAGTGAACGAGGCCCCGGGACTCATATCTATCCCTCAGTCGCAGCTCAGCTTTCCATCGTAAGAGACCAATCCAAGCTCACCGTCCCCCCCCGCGGAACCGAACCTATCTCCTTTCTCGGCGAAGAAGTCCAAAAGGCTTTTAAAAACAACTGCGGGCCGGGGAGTCTCTCCTCCACAGTGATCCTCGCCGAGCCCGGAACCCGTTATTCACGTCTCGCCCTACGTTTTTTGAGCGAAGGCCTGGCCGCCGGAGAGACGGGTCTCTTTGTCTCCACCAAGGAAGATCAGGATGCGGTGGAACGTGTCTGCCGCAACCGAAAGGGTCTTAGCAACCTTTGCCAAGGGGACAAGCTCCACCCAAGCCTGAGGCTCCTCTACCTGCATCCCGAATTTTTGAGCCCCGGCAAATTCGTCTCCGACATCCTGCGCATGGTGGATCCCGGCAACGATCCGGGGGCCGATCCACTCGCAAGCAGGCTGGCTTTCGACAATATCTACAAACTCCACAACCGCTTCCCCCTCCTGCAGGAAGAATCCTTCCTCGTCCCTGCTCTTTTGGATCTTCTCCGCTACCGCCGTGTCACCCCCCTCTTCGTCGACCTGGTCGCTCAATCCAACGTCCCCGGTGACCTGGGGACAGATCCGGCCATCTACCTCTCGACCTTCGACAATGTCCTCCACCTCTTCCTGAAAGAGGTCGACGGCGAGCCAAGATCCTTCCTGAGGATTTTGAAATCGGTAGGAAACGACTACCAACGGACACCTTTCCAAATCAGCTTATGAACCCCAACCAAGAACAAAACACCCTCGGCATTCTGGTCGGGGGAGGTCCCGCTCCCGGAATCAATGGAGTCATCGCAGCCGCCACTATCGAAGCCCGCAATAGGGGTTGGCGCGTCATCGGCATCCGGGAGGGACTTCGCTGGCTGGAAAAAGGGGACACCAAGCACGTTGTTGAGCTGGACATCCCCGATGTGTCGAGGATCCATCGAACCGGTGGCTCCATCCTACAAACCTCCCGCCACGGAAATGTGGAAGATCCCGAGTCCATGAAAAACATGGTCCGCAGCATCCACAGATTGGGCCTGGATGCCTTGATTACCATTGGCGGAGACGGGACGGCAGGAGCAGCCTCCGCCCTCCATAAATCCCTCGGTGAGTCCGTAAGACTCATTCATGTGCCCAAGACCATCGACAATGACATCCCCCTTCCGGGAGGGCTTTCAACCTTCGGCTATCAGACGGCTCGGCACTATGGAGTCGAGGTCGTTGAGAGTCTCATGGAGGATGCAAAGACCACGGGCAGATGGTACCTGGTGGTCACCATGGGCCGTAACGCCGGGCATCTCGCGCTTGGGATCGCCAAGGCGGGAGGAGCGACCCTCTCCCTCATTCCCGAGGAGTTTCCCCAGGCCAAACTCAGCCTCGAAGACATCGCTCTGCCGATCGAAGCTGCCATCGCACGGCGTCGCAGCGAAGGGAGGCGCGACGGAGTCGTGGTCCTGGCCGAGGGACTTGCCAACAAACTCGATCCCAAAGAGCTGGAACGTCAAGGGGGCGTCGAGCGGGACCCTCATGGCCACATCCGGCTCACGGACCTGCCTATGGGCTACTTCCTTCGTCGGCACCTGACGCGCACTTTCGAAAAACGTGGGATCGCCATCAGCCTGATGGAAAAAAAAGTCGGCTATGAACTCCGCTGCGCGGCGCCCATCCCTTTTGACCAGGAATACACTAAGGACCTAGGATTCGGGGCTATGAACGCCATCCTACGGATGCAAAACGGCGGAATCGTCTGCCGACACATGGGCCGCATTGTGATCTTCCCCTTCGACCATTTCAGAGACGAGCGAACAGGAAGGACCAAGGTCCGTCTTGTGGATATCAATACCGAATCCTTTTTGGTGGCAACCCGCTACCAACTCAGGCTGCGCCGCCAACAACTCCTTTCCGAACAACGCCTCCATAGCTTGGCAAAGGCAGCCGGTTTGAGTATTGAGGAGTGTCGCGAACGCTATAAGCCCCTCCTTCGTTTCGACTACTGAGGATGCACCCCTCCTCCCTGTTCCTTTGTCCCCCTGTCCCGCTGTCTCGGTTTCTTTTTCAAGGAAACGGGAGGAGTCAATGGGTCTTGTTCAGTTCCAAGGCAAGTCCATTACCGGCTCGGCGCATCCTGAGATGAGAAACCTCCTTGCCCTTGTGGAGGACTCCCTCCAAAAAAGAAGGAATGGGATCCGAACTGCTTCTCGGGGGATCTTTTAAAATTTGGGCGGCAAGCACTCTGCTTCGGGAAGAAAAAAGAAGGGCAAAATGTTCTCTCAGTTGCATTCGGAAGGGAAGCCCAAAAAGATTCACGAGCCATGCGCCTTTATCCTTCTTCTCCAACCGAAAAAGCTTGGCCCCTCTTCCGGAAGAGGCCTTTGCGATCGGTTCCAAGGCGGCTTCGAAGGCATTGCGATCCCTCAGGCCGAAGAGCACGACAAAACGGCTTGGATCCTTGGGGAAGGTTTTTCCGAATCGGGCTTCTGTTGCCAGGGCTACAACCTTCCCTAAATGGGCGCGAACTTCAGGATCTCCCAAAGGACCGAGAGTCTTGAGAAGAGGAGAGGAGAGAAACGCCATCGCCCCCCCTTGCATGGGATCGTCTGTAGCAGAGAAGCTCGCAATGGCTTCGGAAATCCAAGAAGGGAGATCCAAACCCAGGCACAGCCACGAAGACCCCGTCGAACGAAAGCGTTGCACAATGTCGGCAGGCAGCTTTTGTAAGGCAGCCACAAGACCTTCGGGCTCTCGCACAAGCTGCCCATAGGCAAGGAGACTGCCCTTCCCTGCGGTTCCCAGGCCCAAGGCAAGAATGCTCCGGTATCCCAACAGGGATTGAAATCTCTTAGGAATCTTCTGGATCCAGGGCCTAAGCATGCTGGAGCGACGAGGGTCCAGAATCAGGCGTAAGCTGCCCTTTTGATCCACCGGGAGAAGAAGATCCAAGCCCAGCTGCGTTTTGACGAACCAGGACTGCCTGGAAAGCCCAGGACCTCCGACATCGTCGGCTTTGAGCTGCCCCCGGAGAAGAATCAGTCCCGAAACCGTGCCAAAACGGAGGTCTCGAAATACCTGCCCCTGCAAATCGGCAAGGGCTCCATCGTTCGCACCTGTGCTCCCAAAATCGAAGCCGCCGATAGGAGCGTCCGTCTTTCCCTTGCGCGTCTCCACACGAACGAGGGAGAGGGCACCCTCCTTTGCTTGGAGGAGCTTGGGTGGCACCGGAGGCCTCAGAAAAAAGGGGACATCTTTGGGGTAGGGAGCATCCCAGATCCATGTGGTATGCGCGGATCCTGGGAGCAGGTCGATTGGTCTGTGAAAGGGAGGAGCTTGGTCTTCCCTTTCACAGGAAACGAGCAGGGCACACACAAGGCATGCGATCACGGTCTTGGCAGATCTTCGCCTCATCCAAGCTCTCCAGCGTAGTCCGATGCCACCTCGTGCATGTTTTAACCCAAAAGGTCCGCGAGCAGGCGGACCCCAAACCCGGTGGCTCCTCCGCTGTAGTACCCCCGGCTCTTTTGATTCCAGGCGGTGCCCGCAATGTCCAAGTGAACCCAAGGGGTGTCCCCCACAAAGTAGGAAAGGAAGGCTGCCCCCGAAATCGATCCCCCGCCCTCGGCGCGGCCTTGATTGATATTTTTCAGGTCGGCGAACTTACTCTTCATTTGCTCTCGATGGATGTCCCAGAGAGGAAGCTGCCAGCAGCGATCCCCAGAAGATTCTCCTGCGGAGATCGCTTCATGCACCCATTTGTCATCGTTCCCGATGGCGGCGGCGACCTCGTGCCCAAGGGCGATGATGACCGCACCTGTCAGGGTGGCAAGATCGACAATGGCGTCGGGTTTGAAGGTTTTCTTGGAATAAGCAAGGGCATCGCAAAGGATCAGGCGGCCCTCGGCATCGGTATTTTGCACTTCGATCGTGGTTCCGTCACAGGCGCGGACGATGTCCCCAGGTTTCACGGCTTCGCCCCCGGGGAGGTTCTCGCTCGTCGGAACGACGCCGATGATCCGGTGCTTGGGTTTACAAGCGCCGCTTTTGATGGCGTGAAAGAGACCTAAGACTGCCGCGCTCCCACACATGTCATAGCGCATGTCCCACATCCCCGCGCCCGGTTTGAGGCTGATGCCGCCCGCGTCAAAGGTCAAGCCCTTGCCGACGACACAAATGGTCTTCTTCGCATTGCCCGGATTGTAATCCAAAAAAATCATCCGAGCCGGTTCGCGGGAACCTTGGGACACGGCCAAAATCGCCCCCATCTTTTTCTCAGCCATCTGCTTCTCATCGAAGGCCTTGAAACGAATCTTGCCTCCGGCGAGCTTTTTGGCTTCGGCAGCAAGCTTGCGGGGTGTCAACAAGTTGCCGGCCTTATTGCCCAGATCCCGAGCGAAGCACACGGCTGCGCCGAGCTTTCCTCCACGACTGACAGCAGCAGTAAGCCCCTTGGGGGCACCCTTTTCGGGGCAAAGAACTCCCGCTTCCTTGAGGGAGAGAGGTTTGGGCTTTTCCTTGGAAGGAGCTTGGTAACGGTAGGCTCCCATCTGCAGACCTTGGGCGAGGGGAAGACCAAGGTCCTCCCCCGAACGCTTGGCGCAAACCCGCGCAGAGGGATGAAGAAGGAGAGAACCCGCTTTCAAGGCGATGGCCTTGTTGGCGCTGACTCCGGCTAGCCGACGGAGGCGTTCAGCATCAAGTTTTTTGGCCTCTCCTGAGCAGAGGAGAAGGAGGCGCTTGGCCATGGATCGGCCGCTGGGATAGAGGAGGCAACTCCCCTTGAAAGTGGAGGGAATGTCACCTGCAGACTTGGCGATCTTGAGAGCGGGCTCGAAGGCAGGAGGAACGGAAGGGGTTTCGCCCTTGACAAAGAGGCTGACGAGAAGGTCTGTCCTCGCAGATTTGAGAGGGACCGACTTAGTGGAAATGCGCATCGATAATTCTCCTGTGGAACCCGTTTTCTAGAATTTCAAAGGAGATAAGGAAAGCCCCTTTGGGCACGGAGTGCAAGAAGTAGAACGAAGCTTCGGGGCTTTTCCCCCATTCTTCATGCCAGCCAAGGATCAGGTCTTCTCGATGCCCGACCCGGGTGGATCCACAGAGTCCTTTACTGAGGGAGCTTTCCGACCCATTGAGAGCCTTGATCCCCTGCAAGCGTTTCTTTTTTGAAGATGGGGATCTCCTTTTTGATGCGATCCATGATCTCACGAACCGCGTCAAAAGCCGGGCCGCGATGAGGCGAAGCAACCACGACTACAATCGAGGCTTCTCCGATTCTTACTTCACCAAGACGGTGCCGGACATAGACACGTCCAATCTCAAACTTCTCACGAACTTCGAAGAGCAAGCGCTCCATCAGCGGAAGGACCATATCCTCGTAGGCCTCATAGGCGAGCGTGGAAACGGCCTTCCCCTCATGATGGTCCCTCGTGACACCAATAAAGGTGACCAAGGCCCCATCCCTGTCGCTACGAGCGAAAGCTTCCAAAGCGCGAGGGTCTATGGCCTCAGCTGTAAAGGCAAAGGCCGGAGGCTCTCCCCCGGAGATCGCTGGGACCAAGGCGACTTCGTCCCCATCGGACAGAGGTTCTTCGGCGGTGGCATAGGCTCGGTTCTTCGCAAAAACAAAGGGGATCTCGAGGAGCCCCTCGTTGTCCGCCTTCAACTTGCGGTCAAGATCCACAAGACAAGCCCCTTCCGGCAGCTCCACCTCGAGGGTGGAGACACCGAAAAGTTCACGGACGGAAGCAAAGAAAAGGACCTTGATTTTCATAGGGAAAATCCTAGCCCGCGCGTTCCCGAAGAGTCACCTCCCGATCCGGATTTTTAAAGCGTTGGAAAGGAGAACCCGCAAACCCTTCACCTGCACCGCTTGGGCGTAAAGAGTCAAAAGGTTGGTCGAAGCGCCCTTCCAGGTGGCCCCAACATGCCCCTTACTGTTGGTCCGATAGCCGGTGAAGATCACATTGGGGGAGCGAATGATGTCCGGAACAAGGGACCCTCCGAAGGGCATCTTGACGGGTGGGTTCAAGCGCCCGACCGAGAGAAGAAGCACGACCGGCTGGTTCTTAGGCCCGCCCTGCACGTCCAAGCTCGCCCTGCTCCCCGCCTTGGTCAAGTCATCCCCACAGACACTCAACTTCAGGGTACCGCCACCAAAGCCGAGGTCCGTCTGACAGAACTCACACTCGTCGGGGATCGTGTTTTTGTTGGCGTCAAAGCTCGTCCCATTGCGAATGTCGATCCCATCATGCACACCGTTGTTGTTGCAATCTCCTAAGCGGATGAAATAGACATCCTGTTCGCCGTTGTAGGTCGTTGCGTAGGCGAGGTTCATCGCGGCCTTGTCCGAGATCCCTTCGTAGTAGTCCCCGATTTTCCTTTGACGGGGCCAACCGAGAGAACTGTTCCACTGGGGTCCGATGGGAACATTCTTGGACCAGGTCTTCCCGGCATCATAGGAATAGGAATAGAAGGTTTCGCTCAAAAGCGCATTTCCTCTTCCATTCCGCGTGTCGTTCCAAACAACGTCAATGCGCCCGTTGGGCGCAACCGAGATGGTTCCATGCCATTGCCAAGCGCCATTGGTCCTGGAATCGTCATTGACTCGGACCGGGGCGGAAAAAGTCCTTCCACCATTGGTGGAGCGGACAAAATGCACATCCATGGGGTCGCTCCCCGAGGGATCCACGGAACAAAGCATATAGACATAGCCCTTGCGGCTAGGGTCCACCACGACCTGTGCCTGGCCCAACAAACCTTGAGGGTTGGGAGTCTTGGAAAAAGCCATCCGCCCTCCCATGTTCACAAAAGTAGAGGAGAAGGTCGGCCTTTTGGTCTTATCCTTGGCGTTGGTGGACTTGTTCAAAACAAAGGTACCGAAGCTTTGGCGACGAAGTCCAAAGGCGTAGAGGGTGCCGGAGCTGTCCTGCGCCATGGTTCCAAAAGTCGGCCAGTTTGTTACGGCATAGGGTCCCTGGAACGAGACTCCACCATTGGTGGAACGCACAAAAGTATTGGGGCCGTGCAGAACCTGCCAAATGACATAGATGTTTCCCTTGCCGATGGAAGCGGACTTATCGACCAACATCCAGGCTTTATCCCCACCGGTGAGAAAG
>JALSSW010000160.1 GCA_026984035.1 Planctomycetota bacterium | reverse complement strand
TTTCATCGGGAATGATCCAAGCTTCCACGGGCCCGGACAGGATGATTCCTTTCCCAAAGAGTTTGGCAAGGCGTAGGGCCTCTCGAATTTGAGGGACGGTTTGAGCTCCCGAAATGAAAAGCTTGGACTTTCCTTCAAGGATGGGGAGGAGGGCAGCCACAGACTTGTCCAGTTTGGGGGCCCTTACCTTTTTATCTCCGGCGGCTTTTTTGATTTCGTAAGCAGCTTTTTCCTTTTGGTATTTTTGAGCCTTCGCTTTGAGATCACGGAGTTTCTTCCAGGCCGATGGACTGTTAGGGACGGACATCGCTTTGAGGGTGTTTGCTTTGACCAGGATCTCCTCCATGGCTTTGGGGATCAGCCTGAGGACTGCAGAGTTTCCTGAGGGAAGAGAACCTCCTCGGGTGGGGAAAAAGAGATAGCTGGTAATCCCCACAGCGAGCGCTCTCCGGATGGTCTGGTCATAGGGGTTGTAGTAGTCCAAAAAGTCCTTGGAGGGCCGCCCTCGGAGTCCGAAGGCGGGCGCCTGGACCATGATAAAGCCGGGGCAGATGTGTTTGTCCCGGCCATCGATGATCTTGGTCCCCTTGGGGAGCTTCACCTTGAAACCCAAGGCTTTGATCTTGCCGTCTTCCATGAGAAGTGTCGCGTCCCGCACAACGTTTCCGTTACCCAAGTGGTAGGTTCCGCCTCGGATGGCGATGGGTGGAGTCTTCCTTTTTTGTGGGGCCTTTTTGGCCACGGTTTTTTGGACTTGACGGGAGGATCTCTTCGGACTTCTCCTGGTACTTGGTCTTGACTGGGACCTGGCCCCAAGAGCAAGGATCCCAAGAGAAAGAGCGGTGATTGCAAAATTACGTTTCATGTTGTTCTCGGTCTTGAAGGTTGTTCAGTCAAGGTCTCAGTCTTGGTCATGGGCGGAAGGAATGAAGTGAACTCGGCGCCCTTCGAAGTAGATCCCCACCCGTTTTGTTGCCGGGCCGAAGGGCACTCCGTTGAGATGTATGAGGTTTGCTGCCCGGCCTTTTTCGATCACCCCTGTTTCCATGTCGATTCCCAATGCTTTGGCGACATCTCCCGTGCAGAGGGCGACAAGCTTTGGGAGGGGGATCCCTGCCTGCCTGAACCTGGACATTCGAAACGCAAGAGAGGATAAGGAATCTGCGTTGTCTCCCGGAACCAAAGAAAGTGGAATCCCTGCATCCAAAATCTTTTTGGCGGGGCAGGTGAACCATTGAGTGTCAGGGGCGAAGGCCATCTGTACTGGCAGGATGACCCGGGCTTTGTACTTTTTCAGGAGTGGAATGACCTGATCCAAGGTCTCCTGAGAGAGACGAGAATATTTTTGAAGGATGGTCAAGGAGATCTTGTATTTCTCCATGTAGGGTTTGAGTGCGCGGAAGGCTTGGAGCAGCTCTCCCAAACCACCAATCTGCACCATTAGGGGGCGTTTGCCCTCCAAGACCTCCGCGAGGATGACTAGGTTCGGATCCTCTTTGGGGGGAGCTTTCTTTTGTTTCGCTGGAGCTTTGGCGGTGGAGGTCTTGGGAGCGGGGCCTGACTTCGGCTTTGGAGATGGCTTTGGCTGAGGTTTTGGAGATGGCTTTGGCTGAGGTTTGGGAGATGGCTTTGGCTGAGGCTTAGGGGAGGGCTTGGGTTGAGGTTTGGGGGATGGCTTGCTTGTCTTTGTTTTTTCTACCACCTTCTTTGGAGAAGAGGGGGTTTTTGCTGTGCTTGCACTCTTGGTCTTGGCTTTTCGGGCCTCGAGCAGCTTGATGGCTTTGTCAAAATTGGTTCGGATCCCTTTTTGGGCGCTGGAACCATACCCCATGCGGAGCCAGAGAAAGAGGCCATCCTTCAGGATCCACTTTTTGGCATCTCCGATTCCGATGCGCAGGACAGACGCCTGCCCAACCATTCCTGTCCGAGAAGGGTGGACTGTGGCGGTCGTCACTCCGCCTCGAAGCAGGTCGCGCCACAAGGTTGTTTTCGGGCTCACCATGCGGCTGGCTTTGGCTGTGGGGGAGAAGGTGAAACCGGAACCACGCCCAGTCCTTCGCATCGGGGGGCGCCGTAGCCGATGCGGCGAAGGCATCCGAGGTCGGCCTGCTTGGGAAGAGGTGGAGGCAGGTAGGGCCGCGTGTACGAAGCCTGGAAGGAGAACTCCACCTTCCACCCGTTTCATGGAGGGGGGGATTCGTAACCTTTTGCCGATGTCCAGTATCTTCCCCTTCCGAATGAGGACGGTTTGATCCTGGAGAACCTTTCCCTTTCCGTCGTAGACATCGACATGAAGGAAGGCGAGATCCTCGGCTTTTTTATCGAGAATTTTTTCGGCGGGAACTCGCTTGTCCTTGGTTTGTTCCTCCTCTCCAAATGAGATGGCTCGCAGAGAGGAGGCTAGGTTCAGGGCGAAGAAGAACCCCAGGAGAAGGGGAATGGATGGTTTCTTGGTGGACATTTGCTGTGCGCCTATGCTTGCATGCAGAAATCTTTTTCTTATGAACACTTGGTTGTTTGCATGGTCCTTAGGGATTAGAAGCGCCGACGGGCATGGTCTTTTCCCCCCGGGTCGCAGTTGTAGTAGAAGGTCCCATTCACCATGGCTCTGCGGACATAGTGACGAGGATCGAGAGGATCTCCATTCCAGAGGACGAGGTCTGCATCTTTGCCCACCTCGATGCTCCCGATTCGGTGATCTGCTCCGATGAAACGGGCGGGGTTGATGGTAAGGCCTCGAATCGCGTAGGAGTCGGGGAGTCCGAGCCGAACGGCCATGGCTGCTTGGACCGAAAGTTCTTCTTGGGGGATGACGGGGGCATCGGTGTTGATGGCGATCCCGTTGGGTCCGACCCCGGGGACTGCCTGGGGCCATCTCAGGACACCTCCTAGGGCCCAAGCTGCGGCAAGGCCGATAAATCGACTTGTGTCTCGGTCGAGAAGATATTGTCGAGGACCCAAAGCAATAGGAACCCCCCGTTTATAGGCTTCCCCAGCCAATCGATATGCATCAAACGTCCCGTGGTCTACAAAGGTCCAGAGGCCGAACTCGTCGTGCAGTTCACGCAGCGTTTCCAAAGCGACTTGGTAAGCTTGGGTGTGGACACTGACGGGGTATTCGTTTCGAAACAGCCCACGCAAATACTCGAGATCAGGCTGGAATTCAGGCTTCTCCTTGAGCTTGCCCGCATCGTAGTCTTCCCACTTGAGGTAATAGGCGCGCCCCCGCTGAAACATGGCCCGGAGACCGAAGTTCATACCGATCCGTCCTGCCCCCATATCTCCTGCACGACGCTCCGGGTTGCCGGCCTGAGCGACCTTGAGGCTTCCGGGAAAACGGATCAATGCCTCACTTGCTGATCTGCCTGCTGTTTTGGTCAGAGTTCCAAAGCCCCCCGAGTTGGAACCCGAACCGGGGATAAAGAGAACGGAGGTGACCCCGCCTGCCAAAGCCCGTTTAATTTGAGGATGGTGGAGTCCGACGAGATCCAGGGTCCGGAATTCGGGATTCGTAGGATGGACCGTGTCGTTGAGGTCCCAACCAGCCCCAGCGATATGGCAATGCAGATCTACAAAACCGGGGAGAAGCCACCCGTCTCCCAAATCGACTTTTTGGTATCCCTCCGGGATCCGGATTTCCGAGGCGGGTCCCACAGCCATGATTTTGCCGCGATGCACGAGGACCACCCCATCCTCGATTGGGGGGGTTGTCACCGGGAGGATCCGTTGCGCGAAGATGGCGAGGTCTTTGGATTCGAAGTCCTTGGGACCCCATTTGGCGACCTTGTAGTCTTCCTCCTTCTTGGGTCGGTGGCCAAAGTCGATCTTGAAGGGAGCGACTTTTTTCGGGGATGGCTTTACCGGTTTTTTTGTCGTCCCCGGTCCTTGCCCTGGAAGAGAGGAAAGGGAGAGGAGGAGGGCAAGCGCGCCTCCCAAGCTCAAAGGGTTTTTGCTTCGGTTCATTCCTTATTTTCCCCTTTGCCGTCGTCGGCATTGTTTGCGTTCGTGCTGGTTTGCTTCTTGGCTTTGCCCGCGAAGTCCACGGCAAGATTCCCATTGACCCAAACTTTCATGATTCTGCTCCGAAGATCAAAGGGGTCCCCATTGAGGAGGACGAGGTCTGCGTCACATCCTGGATCTATTTTTCCAATCCGATGGTCCAGGCCGAAGCCGGCAGCAGGTGCTCCTGTGATGGCCTTGCGGGCCAGCTTGGGGCTAAGACCTTGGGAAACAGCCCAAGCGGCATGGACAGGAAGGAACTTGGTTCCGATCTGTGCCCGAGTGATGAGGGCAATGTCGAGGCCCTGCCGGTCGAGGGCTTTCCCTAGGGAGTGGTAGACTCCTTTTTCTTGGTAACCGAGTTCTTCCGGACGGAGGAGAATGGTCACCCGGACCCCTTTGGGGAGTTTGAGCGGATTTTCGGCGATCTGTCGCGCGGCTCCCTGGAGAACAAGGTGGAGTTTGGATTGCACTAAAATACTGTCTACAGCAGCTTGCGCTGCATCCCGATTGGCGCAGTTTGCGATAAGGGCAGCTCCCTTTTCGAAGACTGCCCGGAAAGGTTCCAAGCTCTTGTTGGTCTTGTCTTTGCTCTCCTCATTCGAGCTGGAACTTGCCTTTCCACTGCCGCCGCCTTCCCGATCCAACTCAAAGGTGATGGGGACCGGGACGGGGGCGTTTTTCACCGACCCTTCCATGTGGTCCTCGTCCACCTGGGCGACGATTTGGACCGAGGTCCCCTGAATCTTGGCTTGGAAGGTTAGGTGAGGAGGAGCCCAATCTCCTTTCATTGTGATCTTGCGGGGACCGGCCATCTTGGCTTGGAGGGTTGCCGTGACCTTGTTGCCCTTCAGGCTCATCGTCGCCGTGATCTCTGAATTCATGGGGCCGGCCTTCAGCGTCCCTTTCCATGTCCCGCTGATGGGGTCTTTCTTTTTAGGCTTGGCCTCTTTTTTCTTTGGCTCCTTTTTCGGGGAAGTTGCTTTGGGATAAAGATAGGCCTTAGCCTTTTTAAGATAGGCGAGAATTTGACCCGCGCCCGTTTTGCCCCCACGTTGGACGACCATCCGAATCCCGGCGATTTCTTTCAGAATGAAGGAAGCTTTACCTCCACCTGGACCTACAAAGGTCTTCACCGCTGGAACCTGCGAAGAGATAAAGCCCGAATCGTCGGGGCTGACAAAAAGAGTGGTGATCCCGGCCTCGAGAGCTTCCTTGAATGCTGGGTCTGCAGGGTCAAGGGCAGCTCCCACGTCCACACTGGTCGCTGCAGGGATCCGCGTTCCCGAGCTTTGATGCAGACCAAGTTTGGTGGCTGCAGCGACCATCCCGGGCATCAGAACCCCGTTTGGAAACTCAAGAATCTTGGCGCCGGGGGGGATCAGGGCTTCTGGGCCAAGATCAAGGATTTTTCCATCCTGAACGACGACCAGAGAGTTGCGCTGCTCGGTTCCATCTCCCAGGAGAACCCGGCCACAGCGGATTGCAAAGGCTTTGCGGACATTCTTCTTTTCGTAGGCGTTTTTGCCATCCACCCAGACCTCGAGGATGCGCGTCCGAGCGTCGAAGGGATCTCCTGTGAGAATGAGAAAGTCCGCATCCTTACCCTCTTCAAGGGATCCCACACGATCGGCAACCCCACTTGCCCGGGCAGCTTCCAAGGTGATGGCCTTGATGGCTTCGTGTTCGGGGAGTCCATAACGACAAGCGAGTCCCGCCAGCATGAGCAGCTTGTCCAGATCTCTGTCGGAGCTTGGGACGAGGGCCACCGGGACACCAGCATTTGCCAGGATTCCCGGGGTCGCGGGGGAATTCTTAGGTTTCCCCTCCTGGATGGGGACGTCACCCTGTTGGGGGTGGGCTGGGTCGAGAGGAAGACTGAGGATGGTGGTGATTGCCTTTTTACCCAGAAGGCCTTTCAGGGCTACAGCCTCCTGGGGGCGGTCGAGAATGATGGCAGCCCCGATGCGTTGGGCGAGTTCCCATCCCTGTAGAATCTCGCGGGTTGTTTCAGCATGGAGATGGATGGGTAGAGTCCCCTGCATGACTCCGCGGAGAGGGCCAAGGTCCGCTCGTTTGCCGAATTCGGCAGTTGTGCGGATCCCTGGGTCCTTTGCCAAGTTGAAGGCTTTCTCCAGGATCTCGATCTGGCTGGCGAGACTGGTTCCCCATTGTTTACGCGCCGGCCTGAGGGGGTTCTCTGCCGTGGGTGCTGCCACGGGCTCAAAGACAGGTGGAGGAACCCGCGAACTGCGTGTCAGGTTCAGGTTGAGCCCTGCGGCACTTTCGATACTGCGGGCTTCCTTTCCGGGGCCTGCCAATTTAACGACAGATCCAAGGCCGGGAATGAGGCGTCTACTCCCGGGAGAGAGATAGAGGGTTGTAATCCCACCTGCGAGGAGCCGGGCATGCTCGGCAAAAGAGTCAAAATTATCTCCGGCGACCAAGTCGGGCCTGATGTTGTCCTCTACATCTCGAGCAGCCAGTTCGGAGTGAGCTGCAACAATGCCGGGCATGAGTGTGTTTCGGGAAGCATCAATGACCTCGGTTCCCTTGGGGATCGGCCCCTTGTCCTCCTCTATTTTTTGGATCTTGCCATCCTTTAGAAAGAGTCTGACTCCTGTGAGGATTCGCCCGTCGCCGACGTAAACCTTTCCTGCCCTGATACAAGTCAACCTTGGGGCTGTTGCACTCTCCTGGGGGGTGGGGGCAGCAAGCAGATCCCCCCTTAGAGGTCCTGCTGCGAGAATCCCGAGGCTGAGGATTTGAAAGGAAAATAGAATGAATCTTTTGGTCATTTGCTCCGACCTCCCCCCGCGTTCGTGTTGGTTCCCTTAGCTCCCGTTAGAGCCTTTACCCGTGGATCTTTGCTTCGCTGGTAGATGAGTTGGCCACCGGCGAGGAGGTGGGTTACCACGCTCTCCGGTTCAAAGGGGGGAGCGGATCGGATCTGAATGTAAGCTTCCATCCCCTTTTTGATTTTTCCAAGGCGATGGGACAGACCTAGGACAGCCGCTGCCTCAGTGGTGAAACCTGCAAGTGCCTTTTCAGGGCTCAGGCCATTTCGGATGGCTGTCCCGCATTGCCAAGTGGGGTAGTTCAGGGTCGGATTCGAGGTGCGTCCCCATCGGCCCGAGGATGCCGGGGTTGTGAGGGCGAAGCGGAGCCCTGCGTCGGCAAAGATCCGTACAGGGCTGACTCTTTTTTTCTCCTTGGTTATGGGATCTGTTTCGATGATTTCGAGTTGTGGATCAAGGACCAAGGGGATGCGGCGTAATTTTACAAAGGGTTTGAGAACATCGACGGCTTTGTAGCTGTTTCCCCCGAGGACGAAAGTCACAGGAAAGCGGAAGCGCTGGCAGAGCCGGATCGCCGCCGGGACATCGGTTGCGCTGGGGATATAAAGCATCGCGCCGATCTTGCCTTCGAGGAGATCGATGAGAGGCTTTTTGAGTGGATCCAGGACTTCTTCGAATTCTTTCTTTGTCGTCGCTCCGTTCTTTTTGTCTTCTTCGAACTCCTTTTTGCGGCGCTCAAAATCCTTCTTGGTGTTGATGGCATCTTGGAGGGCTGTGAGGATGGTCCGGTAGTGGTCAGCGCGACTCCCTCTGGTAGGTTGGAGGGAAATCTTGAGGACGGAGGGTTCGAGGATTTGCATTTCCTCCGGCGTCTTTCCAAATGGGGTGAACACGCCCCCTGTCCCCCCAATGGCACAGGCGTTTCCCGGAATCACATGGACCGCTCCGTAGCCGGCTCTTCTGCAATTCTCAAAGAAGATGTCAACAGGATTGATCGAGTCCATGACCGAAAGAAAAGGGGTCACAGGCATGGACTCGTTTTCCCGATCCATTCCACCCGATCCATGAGCAAGGATGAAGGCTGGCATGACAAAGCCTTTGCGGGCGTCAATGACCCGGGCATTCCATGGGACCTTGATGTCTTTTCCGATCTCCCGGATCTTTCCGTCTTTGATCAGTATGGTCACACCCTGAAGGGTCTTCCCCGGTTCGAGCATGACCTTACCTGCCCGAATCGCGAGCTGCTCCTGTGCGGAGGAGGCTCCGAAACTGAGGAAAAGGGGAGAGAGTGTGAGAAGGGACGCTGTAAGAAACTTGTTCATCGGTACCAAGCGGTTGAAGAAATGAAAAAAACTGCGTGGACTGTCTCCGGGATGAGAAACAACGGGAGCTTCGGGTTGGATCGGGGAGGGTTTTGAAGAGAACATCAATGCTTTTCCTCCTCATAAACGGTTTTTCCTCCAATCCAAACACGGACTGGATGGCTGCCCAGCGAGAGGGGATGTCCCGACCAGAGGACAAGGTCTGCATCGAGATCTTTTTGGATGCGACCCACACGGTCAGCGATGCCGAGAATCTCCGCAGGGACGGAGGTGATCGCCTCCAATGCTTGCTCTCGACTAAGACCCCCTCGAACGGCAAAAGCAGCTTCCCGAATCAGCGGGAGGGTTGTCATCCCGCGACCGGTTTGGATGGCGAAATGGATCCCTTTTTCAGCAAGGAGAGCTGCCGTGTCGAGGTGGGGAGTCGCCCCGTCGGGGGCCCGGTTTTGGGATGGTGCGGTCAATAAAATGGGGAACCCAGCTTTTTGGATTTGATCCAGGACGTAGTAGGACTCAACCCCTCCATCGATGATGATCTTCAACCCGAATTCTTTGGCGAGCCGGATTGCAGTTCTGAGGTCCTGGTCTGCACGAGCCGTCATCCGGCAATTCACTTTGCCCTTCAGGACATTGAGAAGAACTCGGGTAGCCCGATCCGGTTCCTGCCTTGCCTTGGTGTCCTTGTATTTCATGGCTTTGTAAAAAGCCCTCCGGATTTCCCAGATGGTCCCCATGCGGGTGGTTGGCCGCCGGTTATACATTGAGGTG